>DATENM010000001.1 GCA_035275065.1 Blastocatellia bacterium | reverse complement strand
GGCAAGCGGAGTTAAACATGAGATTTCCGTTGTGGCGGCGGCGCGATGAAGAGCTCGACGAGGAGATCCGCGCGCACCTGGAGATGGCGGTGCGCGACCGTATGGAGCGCGGCGAGACGGCTGAGCAAGCCAGGCGGGCGGCGCTGCGAGAATTCGGCAACGTCGGGCTGGTCAAAGAGGTGACACGAGATGTGTGGGGGTGGCGGTGGTTGGAGCAGATGGCGAACGACCTGCGCTACGGCGGGCGGAGGCTGCGCAGCGCGCCGGGGTTCGCGGCGGTGGCCATCATCACGCTCGCTTTAGGCATCGGCGCGACGACGGCCATCTTCAGCGTCGTCAACTCGGTATTGCTGCGACCGCTGCCCTACAAAGCGCCCGAAAGGCTGGTGATGGTCTGGGGCAATCTCTACCGCGAGGGCCTCGAACAGATGAACGCTTCGCCGCCCGAGTTTCTTGATTATCAAGCGGCCGATCAATCGTTCGAGCAGTTCGCGGCTTATCACTGGCAAGGCTTCAACTTCACGGGCGGCGACCAGCCGGTGCGCGTCGTCGGCGCCAAAGTCACGGCCAGCCTTTTCCCGCTGCTCGGCGTGTCGCCCGAGCTGGGCCGCGTGTTTTCGGAAGACGAAGACCGGCCCGGCGCCGAGCGGGTCGCGGTCATCAGCGGCCGTCTGTGGCAGCAGCGCTTCGGCGCCGACGCGAACATTATCGGCAAGACCGCGCAGCTCGACGGCAAGCCGTTCACGATCATCGGCGTCATGCCTGGCTCGTTCGACTACCCTTACAAAAATATCGCCGTCTGGGTGCCGGTGGCATTCGCGTCTGACGACCTGAAAGAAGGCGAGCGCGGCTCACATGGCCTCGACGTGATCGCGCGGCTGAAGCCGGGCGCGACGATTGCGCAGGCGCAAGCAGAGATGAAGGCGCTCGCCGCGCACATCGGCGAACAACACGGCGATGCGTATCCGAAGGGCTTTGGCATCGATCTCGTCTCGCTGCACGAGCAGACGGTCGGCGACGTTCGCCCGGCGCTTCTCGTCTTGCTCGGCGCTGTCGGTTTCGTTCTGCTGACGGCGTGCGCCAACGTCGCCAACCTGCTGCTGGCGCGCGCCAGTACGCGACGGCGGGAGATGGCGCTACGCGCGGCGCTCGGGGCCAGCCGCGGGCGCTTGATGCGGCAACTGCTGACTGAAAGCCTGCTGCTGGCAGTCACCGGCGGCGGGCTCGGCCTGCTGTTAGCGCTCTGGGGAGAGAAGGCGCTGGTCGCCGCCGCGCCGGGTGACATTCCCCGCCTGCAAGAGGTCGCCATCGACAGCCGCGCCTTGCTCTTCACGCTGTTGATTTCCGTCGTCACCGGCTTGTTGTTCGGACTGGCACCGGCGCTGCAAGCCTCGTTGCTCGACCTCAACGAGGCGTTAAAAAGCGGCGGCGGCAGATCATCGAGCGATGGCCGGCGCGGCAAACGTTTGCGCAGCGTGTTGGTGGTCTCCGAAGTCGCCCTCGCGCTGACGCTGTCGATAGGCGCCGGCTTAATGATCAAGAGCTTCTTCAACCTCAGCCAGGTCAGTCCGGGCTTCGACGCTCGTAACGCGCTCTCGGCGCGCATCGTGTTAACGTCTGAAAAGTACGCCGAGCCTGAGCGCAAGCGCGCTTTCTTCGACCAGCTCATCGAGCGCGTCGGGGCGCTGCCCGGCGTTGAATCTGCCGGCGTCGTGTCGGCGCTGCCTTTGAGCGGCTATAGCAATGACCGCAACTTCATCATCGAAGGGCGGCAAGGCATGCAAGGGTTGCCGGGCGACGTGCAGCCGACCAGCGACTACGTCGTCGTCAGCACGAACTACTTTCAAACGATGGGCATCCCGGTGGTGCAGGGCCGCGCCTTGCAAGAGCGAGACGCCGGCGCTGAGGTCAACGTCGTGGTCAACGAAGCGTTCGCCCGCAAGTTCTTCGCCGACGATGGCGCCCTGGACAAACGCATCAAGCTCGGCGGGTTGCAATCGCCTTTCCCGTGGTTGACGATCATCGGTGTTGTCGGCAACGTGCGGCACAAGGGATTGGATAAAGAGGTGAAGCCGGAAATGTACGTGCCGTACAGGCAGCGGCGCATGCCCGCGTGGCCGGTCGGGGCGATGTATCTTGTGGTTCGCGGCGGCGGTCAACCAGATGATTTGCTGGCGGGCGTGCGCGAGCAGGTGCAGGCCATAGACCCGGATCAGCCGCTCGCCAACATCGAAACCATGGCCGAGCGGCTTGGCGAATCGGTCTCCGAGCGCCGCTTCAATATGCTGCTGCTCGGCAGCTTCGCAGCGGTTGCGCTCCTGCTTGCCGTCATCGGCCTCTACGGCGTGATGAGCTATGCGGTCACCGAGCGCACGCAGGAGATCGGCATTCGCATGGCGCTCGGCGCGCAGGCGCGTGACGTGTTGCGGCTGATTCTTACAGAGGGAGGCCGCGTGGCGTTGCTCGGCGTGGCGGTGGGCGTGCTGGCCTCGCTGGCGCTGACGCGCGTGATGGCGGGCTTGCTGTACGGCGTCAGCGCGACCGATCCGTTGACCTTCGCCGGTGTGGCGTTGCTCTTGATCGCCGTGTCGCTGCTGGCCTGCTACCTGCCGGCGCGGCGGGCCACAAAGGTCAATCCGATTGTCGCGCTGCGCTATGAGTAAGGGACTAGGAGTTAGGGGCTAGGGACTAGCCGGAAAAGCCGCGGGTCAACGCTACTTTCTTACTAGCTCCTAGCCCCTAATCCCTAGTCCCTAGCTCCTACTCGTGCTTCTGCCGGAGGTAGGCTTTGCCTTGCTGGCGCGCGACCTCTACGAGATTGCCCATCGCCAGGTTGACATCGATCAGGTGCAGCCCCCAGTCGGCCAGCACCTGCCCATTGCTGATGATGTCGCCGACAATGTCGTCTACGCGCGGGTCCGCCGGGTCGCCATGCACGGTGACCGCAAGGTAAGAGCCTTGCTCGTTGGCTACACACTCGGCAGTCAGCATGCCGGGCAGGCTGACGAATGGCGTGGTGATCGGCTGCGTCGGCGTCACCCACGGCTTCGGCTCAGCCGTCGGGATGATGCCGCCCGCTGAATTCGTCAGATACGCATGCAATTCGCCGCTGCCGCCGCCGAGCGCCGCGGGGTTGACGCACGCAGCCACCATGCCGTCGCCTTGCACGCGACCGAAGCGCGTGTTGGCCGGCGGCGGGGCGCTGGCGCGGAACGAAGCGTAGGCGATAACGCAGCCCGTCTGCGAAGCCGAATGACAGAGCGGCACATTTTTGAACGCGCCGCCGACATCTTTGCCCTTCGGCACAGACAGGTTGGTGCCGAGCAGCATGGCCGAAATCAGACGCGCCTGCGCCGGCTTGCCGTCAATCTCGTTGCGAATCAGTTGCGTTAGCACGCCTGAGCCTTGCGAGTGGCCGATCAACACGACGCCGCGCCCCTGGTTGTCATGCTCAAGGTAATACTTCCAGGCGTCGGCGACATCGTTATAGGCCATCACGCGGTCAGCCGCCAGCGGCTTGCCGGTGAGCGCCGCGCGCAACGCCGTGAGCGTCACCTGCCGATAGAGCGGCGCGTAAGGGCGGCAGACCGAGGTAAAGCGCGCGAACTGCTGGTGGATGACGTTCATCTCTTCCTGGCCGGCCTGCATGTCGCTGTTGGGCGTCGGGTCCATCGAGACCGTCGGGTAGACGTAGAAACAATCGATTGGCGCTTTCGTGTCTGCCTTCCAGGTTTCGCGCGTCAGCTTGCCATTGGCGGCGACCACGGTGGTCGTCAAATCGATGGCGCAGGCGTCCTTGCGCCCGGGACGGCAGAGCCAGGATTCGGCCTTGCTGTAATCGTTCTTACTGACGGCGGTTGGCGGCGCGGGTTGCGCCTGCGGCTGCGCCATGCAGCGCCCGCCGAGCATCAGCGCGGCGACGAGCGCCATTGCGACGACGACATATCGAGACATCTTCATCCTCCTTGTGCGAAGGCAAAAGTAAAAAGGTAAAAGTAAAAAGGGCGGAGCCGGATTAAAAGGTAGGCCATGCCACTTATTCACTTTACCTCCTTACTTTTGCCTTTTTACTTTTTACTTTTGCCTTACATTACGCTGTTGCGGGCGATCACCTCGCGGTAGAAATCGGCGCTCAGCTTCGGCGTCCGCTTCTGCGTCTTGTAGTCAACATAGTGGATGCCGAAGCGGTTGGTGTAGCCGTCGGCCCACTCGAAATTGTCCATCAGGCTCCACAGGAAGTAGCCGCGCACCGGCACGCCATCGGCGGTCGCCCGCTGCAACTGCGTCAGGTAGTTGCGCAGGTACATCACGCGGTCTGTGTCGTAGACGCGGCCATCGGCGGCCGGGATGTCTGAAGACGAGCAGCCGTTCTCGGTAATGTAAATCTCTTTGACGTTCCAGAGCCGAGCGACGTGGCGCGGCCCCCAGTAGAGCGCCTCCGGGCCGACGAACAGCCACGGCGACGCCATGTGCGGGAACGACGCCGGGTGTTGCACGACGCGGAAGCCTGCCGCGGAATCGTCGGCGCGGATGTAGAGCGGGGTGTAGATGTTGATGCCGACGAAGTCGAGCGGGCTGGAGATGATCTTCAAGTCTTCGGGCGTGAACTTCGGCGCGTCGGCTCCGGCCTGCGCCAGATAAGCGTCGGTGTACTTGCCTTCCTGAATCACCGTCATGTACTGCGCGTTCAGCTCGCGAGTGGCGCGCCCGGCGGCCTCGATGTGCGGCGCGCTCTCGATGACCGGAACACAGATCGTCATGTTCTCGGCCAGACCGACACGCGTGCCGCGTTTGGCGTGAGCGCGAATCGCCTGCACCGCTAGGCCGTGGCCGAGCACCGCATGGTGGCGCGTCTGGTTGAATCGCCCCGGCGGCAGCTTGACGCCCGGCGCGTGAATGCCGATGCGATAGCCGAGCTCGACGAACGCGCCGAACTCGTTGATCGTGAAGAAGTGCTTGACGCGATCCGAAAGGTGCTCGGCGACATAGCCGGCATAATCGCCGAACGCCTTCGAGGTGTCGCGCGATTCCCAGCCGCCGCCTCTCTCCTGTAGCGCCTGCGGCAGGTCCCAGTGATAGAGCGTCGCGAAGGGCTGAATGCCGTTGGCAAGCAGCTCGTCAACCAGGCGATTGTAGAAATCCAGCCCCTTCGGGTTGGGCGATCCCGCGCCTTGCGGGAAGACGCGCGGCCAGGCA
Organism: Blastocatellia bacterium; assembly: GCA_035275065.1. Lineage (NCBI taxonomy): Bacteria > Pseudomonadati > Acidobacteriota > Blastocatellia > Blastocatellia bacterium. Next base: position 133,601 of record DATENM010000001.1, on the reverse strand, counting down.
ATCGAGAAGCGATAGACTTTGACGCCGAGCGCCTTCATCAACTGCACGTCTTCTTTGAAGCGGTGATAGTGATCATCGGCGACATCGCCGGTGGCGTTGTTGACCACCTTGCCCGGCGTGTGCGAGAAGGTGTCCCAGATCGAGGGGCCGCGCCCGTCTTCGCCCACCGCGCCTTCGACCTGATAAGAAGCGGTGGCAGTGCCCCAGAGGAAATCTGCGGGGAAGCGCCGAGCGCCGGGGCCGGCAGCCGTCGTTCGTTGAACGCTCGGCAACTGGGAGCCGAGCCCGGGGAGCGCCGCCGAGCTAAGCGCCGCCGTCCCCATCAGTTTTGCGAAGGCACGTCTTGAGAATTTCCTGAGCATCTGTCCTGGTCCCTCCACGGTGATTGGTGTTTTGCCTTTCGGTCGTCGCACTAGGGTATAGGCTTACTGGCCGGCTTTCAAGTGGCCGGGTCGGCGCTTCCCTTTCCCCCCTCCGGGTGTATAATCAATCACAGGACGCGATTCCTTCCGGACTCAACCTCCTGGAGGTTGCCCACCATGAGAGCGAATCGCCCGAGCGCCATCACGCACCTCATCATTGCCGGGTTGTTGCTGCTGCCGGTCATGTTCAGCGCGTCAACCGCGGCTCAGGATCAGCCAGACATCGTATGGCAGGCCAGCAACGCCGGGCCGTCCGTCGCCTTTTCCTCCGATGGGCAACTGTTGCTGACAGGAACGAAGCTGTGGAACGCCGCCGATGGCCGCTTGCTGCACGACTTCACGCTGCCGTACAACGGCGACGGCCCGAACACCGCCGTGCTGTCTCCCGACGGTCAGTATGCGGCCATCGGGATACAGGCATTCAACCAGAACCTCGACGTCTTCCGCGTCGGTGATGGGGCGCTCATCGGCGGGCGTATCAGCGCGCATAACAATGGCACGGTGGCGCTGGCCTTCTCGCCCGATAGCCAGTTGCTGGCTTCGGGAGGCAATGACGGCACCGCCAAGCTATGGCATATGCCTGACATGACTTTGATCCGCACGCTCAACGGCGGCGTCGGCTACCGGGCGCGAATCCGTGCGCTGGCCTTCCTCGACAATGGGCAGACGCTGGCGCTCGGTGGGCAGGCCGGTGTGGCGCTCTTCCGCGTCGCGGATGGCGCGTTGGTGCAGGACTTGAGCGAGGCCGTCTCGACGCGCACGCTGGCCGTCTCGCCTGACAAACAGACGCTGGCCGCCGGCAGCATCGCCATAGACCAGTATGGTCAATGCACAGATTGCTCGATCAAGTTCTGGCGCGCGGCGGACGGCGCCTTCCTGCGCTTCATCGAGGGCAACAACAATGGCGTCATCAGCCTGGCCTTCTCGCCCGATCAGCAGGTCATCGCCGCAGGCTCGGGCGACCGCGCCTACAACGGGGCCGTGCGATTCTTTCGCCTCACGGACGGCGCGCTGATCAAAACCTTTTACCAGGACCCGAACAATCCTGGTTCTTATGTGACCGGAGTCGCCTATTCGCCGGATGGCGGCCTGTTCGCCTTCGCGCGCGAGGATAACGTGGTCATCGTCACGCGCAACTCGCAATCGGCAGCCTCGTGCGTCGCCGCGCTATCGTCGAGCAGCCAGATGCTTCCGGCCACAGGCGGCGGCGGCAGCTTCAACCTGACAGCGCCCAACGGCTGTAGCTGGACGGCGACGAGCAATGACAACTGGATCATGGTGACATCAACGGCAAGCGGCAGCGGCAGCGCCCTGGTCAGCTTCGCCGTCCGTGAGAATCTCGACAGCAGCGCGCGCAGCGGGCAGATCACGGTCGCCGGGCAGCACTTCACGGTGATGCAGGAAGGGCGCGGCGGTGGCGATTGCAGCTACGCGGTGTCGCCGACCTTCACGACGATAGCGGCGGCGGGCGGCAGCGGGACGATCAGTGTGACGGCGGCAACGGGGTGCGGGTGGGAAGCGGTGAGCCGCAGCGGGTGGCTGACGGTGACGGCGAATGCCGATGGCATGGGCAATGGGGTGGTGAGCTACGTGGTGGCGGCCAACGCGAGCGGCGCGGCGCGCAAAGGCAAGATCAGCGTCGCCGGGCAGACGTTTGCTATCAAACAGAAAGCCAACTGAACGACTCTGTGTGAGCTTTTTAAGATGATGCTTGTGCAGTGAGCAATCCGACAGCCGTCCGGTTTTGGAGATCAATCGTTATGTTTACGCATAAGAGGATCGCCCGGCTGCTACTGGTTTTCGCACTGGCGCTCGGAACCGTCGTCGCCGGTGTGCCACCCGGCAGGCGGGCGAATGCGCATTACCTGCCCACAGCCGCTCCTTCTCCCGCTTCATGCACGAATGATGATGGGTGGACGCCCACCAGTATGACGAATGCTCCTGACGCAAGGACTGCGCACACGGCGGTGTGGACGGGCAGCGAAATGATCGTCTGGGGCGGCGTCGGCAGTAGCGGCTATTTGAACACCGGCGCGCGCTATGATCCGGCGACGGATACGTGGACGGCGATCAGCATGGTCAACGCGCCCGAAGCGCGCACTGAGCATCAAGCGATCTGGACGGGCAGCGAGATGATTGTCTGGGGCGGCCACAACGCCCATGAGCTGAACAGTGGCGGTCGTTACAATCCCGCGTCGGATACCTGGACGCCGGTTAGCACCGTCAATGCGCCAGTCGGCCGGCGGACTCACACGATCATCTGGACGGGAAGTGAAATGATCGTCTGGGGTGGCCACGTCGGCTACCGCGGCGTTGGGCTGACTACGGGCGGTCGCTACAATCCGGCAACTGATATATGGACAGCGACCAGCGTGAACAACGTGCCCAGCGGGCGCGAAGGCCACACGGCGGTGTGGACGGGCAGCGAAATGATCGTCTGGGGTGGAAATAGTGCTGGCTACGTGACCGACAGCGGCGGGCGCTACAACCCGGCGACGGATACCTGGACGCCGACCAGCCGCGTCAATGATGCCGTCGCGCGGTATCATCACTCGGCGGTCTGGGCAGGCAATGACATGATCGTCTGGGGCGGCTTCGGTGACACCGACCAGGGGTCGTCCTATCTCGACACCGGCGGGCGCTACAACCCGGCCAGCGATTCGTGGACGGCGACCAGCACCAACCTTGCGCCGAGCCTGCGCGGTCATCACCCGGCCATCTGGACGGGCAGCGAGATGGTCATCTGGGGCGGCTACCCAATCACGAACACCGGCGGGCGTTATGCCCCGTCAACCAATAGCTGGCGGGTGATGGATTCGGCAGCCGCGCCTTCGGAACGCTACGACCACACAGCCGTCTGGACGGGCACGGAGATGATCGTCTGGGGCGGCAGCCCATCCACCGGCGGCTCGTCCATCAGCACGCTCAACACCGGTGGCCGCTATTGCATTCCGGCCTCGTCGTGCGCCTATGCCATCACGCCGACGAGCCACTACTTTCCGGCCAGTGGCGGCAGCGGCAACATCAATCTCGCCGCCGGCAACGCTTGCCCGTGGACGGCGACGAGCAATGACAACTGGATCATGGTGACATCAACGGCAAGCGGCAGCGGCAGCGCGCCGGTCAGCTTCGCCGTCCGCGAGAACTTCGACAGCAGCGCGCGCAGCGGGCAGATCACGGTCGCCGGGCAGCACTTCACGGTGATGCAGGAAGGGCGCGGCGGCGGCGATTGCAGCTGCACGATAGCGCCGGGCTTCACAACGATAGCGGCGGCGGGCGGCGGCGGGACGATCAGTGTGACGGCGGCAGCGGGGTGCGGGTGGGAAGCGGTGAGCCGCAGCGGGTGGCTGACGGTGACGGCGAATGCCGATGGCATGGGCAATGGGGTGGTGAGCTACGTGGTGGCGGCCAACGCGAGCGGCGCGGCGCGCAAAGGCAAGATCAGCATCGCCGGACAGACTTTCGCAATCAAGCAGAAAGCCAACTAGAGCGGTAGTCAATCGGGTGTAGCGCAAGGCGGTTAGCTTGCGCCAGGCAATGCGCAAGCTAACCGCCTTGCGCTACGCTTTGCCGAAGCTCAGCGCGGCGGTTTCTGGTCAGCCGCCGCGCTAACGCCCGACCAGACGACCTGATGAAAAGTGTCATCCATCTGCGCCGCCGATAGAGGCTTGCCGCGAGCGATCCACCACGACAACAGCGACAGCAACGCGCCCGCGAGCGCATGCGCCTGAGCGGCGCGCGGCGCAGGGGCTGCCGTAGGCGCAAGCACGGCGAGCCGTTGCTCGATGGCGCGGGCAAAGTGTCCTTCGGCCAGCTCCTGAACCTCTTGAGCCTTGCCCGTCGCTTTCATTGCTGAATAAAACTCGCTCCATTCGGCGACGTGCGCAAACAGCTCGCGCACAGGGGCGACGCGGTTCGACGCCTCGCCGCGCCGCCTCAGCAATCCGGCCATGCTCTCGAAGAAGTGATCCACGTCGCTCAAGAACAGATCGTCCTTGTTGCGATAGTGCATGTAAAAAGTCGAGCGGCTGACATGCGCCCGGTCCAAGACTTCCTGCACCGTGATGGCGGCGAACGGCTTCACGCGCATCAGCTCGATCAGCGCGTCACCGAGCGAGTGATGCGTGCGCTGCACGCGCCGGTCAATTTTGCGCTCCGTCGCCGGTGGTTTATCGGACATCAGATACCTCTTTGTTCGATTTCGCCGCCGCTTTTGCTAACGCCTGTTGACGGCGCGGCGGTTCATCTTTCACAGTCGGTCTGTGTCCCATCATCACATGGAGTGAGCGCAAAGAACAATGACACCGAAGCAAAACGCATTGATCGGTTTGCGTAGCGTCGGCAAGAGCTACGCCACGCCGGCGGGCGACTATACGGCCTTGCGCGACATTGACCTTGAAATCGGCAGCGGCGAATTCGTCGCCATCATGGGAAAGTCGGGCAGCGGCAAGTCTACCCTGCTGAACTTGATCGGCGGCATTGATCGGCCCAGTCGCGGCGAAGTGATGGTTGCGGGCGCGGCGCTGCACCGGATTTCTGAAAACGCGCTGGCGCGCTGGCGCGGCAAGCATGTCGGCGTCGTCTTTCAGTTCTTTCAACTGCTGCCGACGTTAACGGCGGCTGAAAACGTCATGCTGCCGATGGATTTCAGCGACCTGCGGCCCGCGCGTGAACGCCGCGCCCGCGCGCTCGAACTGCTCGGCATGGTCGGCATCGCCGATCAAGCCGACAAGCTGCCGGCAGCGCTCTCCGGCGGTCAACAACAACGCGCGGCGATTGCCCGCGCGCTTGCCAACGACCCGCCTCTGGTCATCGCCGACGAGCCGACCGGCAACCTCGATTCAGTGACCGCCACCGCCGTGCTTGACCTCTTTCGCAAGCTCGCTGACCTCGGCACCACCGTAGTCATTGCGACGCACGAGCGCGACATCACCAGGCTGATTGACCGCACCATCGAGCTGGCCGATGGCATGATCGTGCAGGCGATATCGGGCGTGACCGGCTGAGCGAAACCGAGAGGGTGGCGAATGTCTGCATACCGGCAAAAGATGATCCGCGATTTCTGGCAACAGCGCACGCGCACCGTCATGGTTGTGCTGGCGATGGCCATCGGCATCGCTGCGTTTTCAGCCGTCCTGTCGAGCTACGCGATTCTGACCCGCGAGCTGGACAAAGGCTATCTGGCGACCAACCCGGCTTCGGCCACTTTGCGGACGGATGCGATCAACGACGAGTTGCTTACGACCATTCAGGCGAATCACGACCTGAGCGATGCCGAGCCGCGCCGAGTGGTGAGCGGGCGCATCAAGGCAGGGCCTGTCGAATGGCGCAACCTGATCCTCTTCGTCGTCAAAGACTATGGCGATATCCGCATCAGCAAGCTCAGCCCCGAGCAGGGCGCATGGCCGCCGGCCGCCGGCGAGTTGCTGATCGAAAGAGACGCCTTTCAAGTCGCCCAGGCGCGCATCGGCGACCCGGTCACGGTGCGAACCGCGAATGGCAAAGAGCAGACCTTGCGCGTCACCGGCAGCGTCCACGATGTCGGCCAGGCGCAGGCGCGCATGGAGAATCTGGTTTATGGCTACATCACGCTGGAGACGCTCAAGCTGTTGGGCGAAGAACCGTATCTCGATCAACTGAATATCCGGGTCGCCGAAGACCCGTATGACGAGGCGCACATCCGCAATGTCGCCGAGTCAGTCAAGCAAACCATCGAAAGCCGCGGGCACACCGTCCGCCGCATAGATATACCCAGGCCGGGCAAACATCCGCACACAGACATCATGGGATTGTTGCTGCTGTCGATGTCGAGCTTCGGCCTCTTTGCGCTGCTATTGAGCAGCATCCTTGTCATTAACTTGCTGACCGCATTGATGAGCGCGCAAGTCCGGCAGATCGGCATGATGAAAGCCATCGGCGGCACGCGCTGGCAGATTGCGCGGATTTACCTGGGACAGGCGTTGCTGCTCGGCATGGGGGCCATCCTGGCCGCGCTGCCGCCAGGCATTCTCGGCAGCCGCGCGCTCTGTCGCTACATGGCGGTCTTTCTCAATTTCGACATCACCAGCTTTGCCGTGCCCGCATGGGTTTACCTGTGCGTCGCCGCGGTCGGCTTGATCGTGCCGTTGCTGGCGGCGGCCTATCCCGTATGGCGCGGCAGCGGCGTTTCTGTGCGCGAAGCGCTGGCGGATTTCGGCGTCTCTCAAGACGCCTTCGGCAGCCAATGGCTCGACCGCAGGCTGGCGAGAGTGAGCGGCGTGGCGCGCCCACTGCTGCTCGCTCTGCGCAACAGCTTTCGGCGGCGCGCCCGGCTGGTGCTGACCGTGACGACGCTGGCGGCGGGCGGCGTCTTCTTTATGTCGGCGCTCAACGTCAGGGCTTCGCTAATCAACACGCTCGACCGTTTGTTCGCGACGCGGCAGTATGACCTGACGGTGAATCTCGGCAGCATGGCTTCTCTCGATAAAGTCGAGCGCGCCGTAAGCAACACGGCGGGCGTGCAGCGGATGGAAGGCTGGGTCATGACCGAAGGCGCAATCCCTGGCCCCGACGATGCGCCGGCAAGCGAAAGCCCTGGCGGCCTGCACGGCGGCGGGGCGAGCGGCGGCGAGCGCTTCAGTGTTATCGCGCTGCCGGCGGAAACCACTATGCTCAAGCCTGACTTGATCGAAGGGCGCGGCTTGCTGGCCGGCGATACCGACGCCGTTGTCGTGAACACTGCGCTTGCCGGAAAGAGTTCTCGAATGAAAGTCGGCAACACGATTGAGCTGCGCATCGGCCCGGCGCAAACCGCATGGCGCGTCGTCGGCATCGCCCGCGAGCCGTTCTCGTCGGCGACGGCCTACATTCCGCGAGCTTACCCTGAGCAACCCGGCGGCCACGCAGGGATGGTCAATAACCTGCGGCTGGCGCTCGAAAAGACAGACCCGGTCGCCATCAGCCGCACCCTCGTCAGCCTGGATCGGAATCTTGAGCAGGAAGGCATACGCGCCACGAGCAGCGCCAGCAAAGGCGATAGCCGCTACAGCTTTGACCAGCACATGGTGATGATCTACGTCTTCCTGATTGTCATGTCGGGCATCCTGGCGGGCGTCGGCGGCCTCGGACTGACGACGACGATGAGCCTCAACGTGCTGGAGCGGCGGCGCGAGATGGGCGTCTTGCGGGCCATCGGCGCGACGCCGGCGGTCGTCTGGCTGATCGTCGTCGCCGAGGGAGCGGTCATCGGGCTGTTGAGCTGGGCGCTGGCGGCGCTCGTCGCATGGCCGGTCAGCAAGGCGCTCGGCACCTTCATGGTCGCGATGATGCTCAGAAGCGGATTCAACTTCTCCTTCGAGCCGAGCGGCCTGCTGATCTGGCTGGCGGTGTCGATCCTGCTCAGCACGGTGGCCAGTTTCGTGCCGGCGTGGCACGCCTCGCGGCTGACCGTGCGCGAAGCGATTGCCTACGCATGATCTCAGGGTCTATTTGAACGGTAGTTTAGAGCGGTTTTCAAATGGATGTAGCGCAATCTAACAGATTGCGCTACACGGCAAACGCGGCTTTGCACCAAAAGTACGAAAGGGAACACACTTTTAGTTCAAACGGGATTTCTGAATCAAAAGTCATTACGCGGGTTTGTGGGGTTCTGAAAAGACTTTGAGTGCATAATCTAACATCTTCTGCATCTGTTTATAGTCGCCGCGATTCTCGGTAATCAATTCGAGCAGCTTAATGGCCATGTCTTGAGCCGTCATGTTGCTGATGTCTATCTCAGTCTGATCGCCGTTAGATTTCTTGGCCATCTTCTTTTTCCATTTGCTCAGGTCTAAGACTCGCGCCGGTCTCGGCTCAAATGAACGCTGTTCGCTCGGTTCACGCTCTGGCATCGTCAGCACGTTGTAATGAGCCAGACTGGCGGCGACAGATGAACGATTCGCCTCTCGCAATTCCTCCGCTGTATCTTGCCACTCAGGATAGGCGAAGGCGAATGGTGACGCAAGGACATGGCGCATGATGTTTCTCGCTTCGTCTTTGCGGCCCACCTCGCCAAGCTCGACGGCGTAGGAGTTAAGAAGATCGAAGTAGATATGTGCGGGCGCATACTTAATGACCGGCAAGATGTTCTCCAAATCGTTCACCGCTTGCCGGTGACTGCCTTCCATTGCCTTTAAGATACTTAACGCTTTGATTGCTTGTAGACCCGCCACGGTTAGGCCGCTGGTTTTTGTTGTCTCCTGAAAGCAATTAGCGGCAGTAGCAAAGTCCTGCTTGCGGATAGATATTGAACCTAATGACAGGATGGCTTTCACCTTGTAGGTATCTGGCGCAGTGCTTACTACAAGTTCAAACAATCGCTTGGCTTCGGCTTGATCGCCCTTTCCTCTACTATTCGCCGCTACACCTAAGAAGTAGTAACCGATGGCTTGATAAGGCTTGAGCGGTAGATTCGCAAGCAGTTGCCCATACTCTTTCACCTTGCCGAACTGTCGAAGGCTATGCGCCTGTTCTGCCAAATGTATCAGCCGGCTGCCGAGTTGTGGATAAGTCAGCACACCGCGCAACAACTCCTGGTAGAATCCCGCAGGTTCGCTTCTGAAAGGAGAAACCATGAAAAGACTGCTTTGCGTTTGTTTGCTCATGTTCGGGCTATCCCTTCCGGCCTTTGCGGGGCATACGCTGCCGGGTGATAACGCCAGCTATTGCGATTGCGCCACACCGGGTTGCATCGAAGATTATCCCGGCGAGTGTGGCGTAAGGGGTTTGCCATCGAATCAAACTCCGACCGACGATACAGCTAAGTGGGGAATTGCTCTGGTTGCGGTACTGCTGTGGCTTAGACTGAAAGCCTAAAAGTTGAGAAAAACCGAACGCGCCCGACTGCTCTGGTGGCAGCCTAATATCTGTCTGCGCCATTGTAGCCAAACGCACACGGAATGCAAGCCGGAAGTTACATAGACGTGAAGCTCGGTTCGATGCCGAACTCGAATTCAAGAGCTTTCCGCGGCAACGCGCTATAGGCGATCAGCTCAGGCAGGCATGCCGTGAGCGCGGGGTTATCGAGATAGCGATTCACAGAGTTGAAGTGCGCGGCTTTCGAGACATAGCCACTTGTTGCGTCCGCGCAAAAGCAAGAAAAAAACCACAAATGAACGCCGATAAAAAAGCCCTGAAATTCGACCTTTTTTCTACAATCTGTGTTTATCGGTGCTCATCTGTGGTTTCTTCCTCCGGCCCTTCTTGCGTATAATATCGTTTTCGGCTGACCTGCGCCTCCATATCTTAAGTACATGCGTATGAGCAGAAAGAACCTGACACGTCTACTGATTATCTTGTTCCTGCTGATCTGTAGGGCGATAGCGCCGTCTGCGCCGCACGCACAGAGCGAAGAAACGGACGCCTTCCGCAAAACCATTCAGCCTTTCATCGAAGCGAACTGTACCGCCTGTCATAGCGCCGACCTCAAATCCGGCGGGCTGAATCTGGAGGCTTATCAGAACGCTGCGGCCATCACCGAGGATCGCGACCGCTGGGAGAAGGTCTTGCACAAGCTGCGCACCGGCGAGATGCCGCCCAAAGGCATGCCGCGTCCCGATAAAACCGAAGTCGCGCAGGTCTGCCGCGTCATCGAAGACGAGTTCGCCCGTCAAGACCGGCTCGCCAAACCCGATCCCGGTCGCGTCACCGCCCGCCGCCTCAATCGCAGCGAATATAACAACACGGTGCGCGACCTGCTCGGCGTGACGCTCAAGCCGGCAGACGATTTTCCGCAGGACGATTCGGGCTACGGCTTTGACAACATCGGCGACGTGCTGTCGCTGTCGCCTGTGCTGATGGAGAAGTACCTGACGGCAGCCGAGCGGCTGGCGCGCACCGCCGTCTTCGGCAGTGATCTCTTGAAGCCGACGCTGGCGCGTTACCGCGCCGGCCAGAAGATCACCCCGCGCACGACGCCGCTCACGGATTATGACGCGACCGGCTTGAGCCTGCCCAACGCGCTCCACGCGACGCACCGCTTCCCCGTGGATGGCGAATACATTCTGCGCGCCTTTCTGGGCGGCGAGCGGCCTGCCGGCTCCGAGCCGCTGCAAATCAGCCTGTGGATTGATGGCCAGCAAGCCCAGGTCATTCAGTTCGATCCCGACCGTCTGGCGTCGTTTGCCGCCGACCGGCAAGAGTTCGACGGCAAAGCCCAGGACTTCCGCGTCCGCCTTCCTGCCGGCGATCACTGGCTGGCGGTGTCGCTGCTCAAACTCTATGAAGGCTTGCCGCCGGCTTACAATGGGCCGAGCCCATCGAAGCGGCCCAAGCCGCCGCCGCCAGAGTTCAAGCCGCCGCCGAAGGCGACGCCTGAGCGCATCGCCGAGCTGAAGAAGGAATTCGACGCGCGGCTTGCGGAAACCGTGCCGGCCAACGGCGTGCGAATCGGCGCGCTTGAGATCGGCGGGCCTTACAATCAGGCGAAAGGGCCCGCGGCGGCGAGTGTGAAACTGATCTACACTTGCGGTCATCTCGATGGCCACCACACCGCCGGTTGTGCGCGCAAGCTCGTCGCTGACCTGGCGCACCGCGCCTATCGCCGCCCGGTCACTCAGCAGGAAGTCAATCAGCTTGTCAGCTTGATCACGATGGCGCGGCGTCACGGCGATTCGTTTGAAGAAGGTCTGGTGCAGGCGATTGAAGCGATGCTGGTCTCGCCATATTTCCTGTTCCGCATTGAGCGCGGCCAATCGGCAGCCGCTACGGTCGCCGGCGCGGATGCGGCGACGCCGCTCAACGACCACGAGCTGGCTTCGCGTCTCTCTTACTTTCTCTGGAGCAGTATGCCGGATGACGACCTGCTCGGTTGCGCCGACCGCGGGACGTTGAAGCAGCCCGAAGTGCTGGCGGCGCAGGTGCGGCGCATGTTGAAAGACCCGAAGTCGCACGCGCTGGTCGAAAACTTCGGCGGCCAGTGGCTGGAGCTGCGCAAGCTGGAATCGGTCAAGCCCGACCGTGCGCGCTACCCGGAGTTCGACGACTACCTGCGCATGTCTATGCGCCGCGAAACCGAGATGTTCTTTGACAACATCGTGCGCCAGGACTTGAGCGTCCTCGACTTTGTTGATGGGAACTACACCTTCTTGAACGAGCGGCTGGCGCAGCTTTATAAAATTCCCGGCGTCAGCGGCCCGGACTTTCGCCGCGTCGAGCTGACCGGTACTGAGCGCGGCGGTGTCTTGACTCAGGCGAGCGTGCTGACGGTGTCGTCTTACGCGACGCGCACCTCGCCGGTGCTGCGCGGCAAGTGGATTCTGGAGAATTTTTTGAACGCGCCGCCGCCGCCGCCGCCGCCCGACGTGCCCAACCTCGACGAAGCGCAGGTCGGCCAGTCGGCGTCGCTGCGCGAGCAGTTAGAGCAGCACCGCGCCAATCCGACCTGCGCCTCGTGTCACTCGCGCATGGACCCGCTGGGCTTCGGGCTTGAAAACTTTGACGCCATCGGCGCGTGGCGCGTGCGTGACGGCAAGTTCGCTATTGACGCCGCCGGCACGTTGCCCGACGGGCGCTCGTTCAAGGGGCCGCGCGAGCTGAAAGCCATCTTGCGCGCCGACCGCGACAGCTTTGCCGAAGGCTTGACCGAGAAGCTGTTGACCTACGCGCTGGGCCGCGGCATTGAGCGTTACGACCGGCCGACCGTGAAGCAAATTACTAAACAACTGGCCGCCGGCGATTACCGCTTTTCGACGCTCGTGCTGGAGATCGTTCGCAGCCTGCCGTTTCAAATGCGCAGAGGAGATCAAGCGTCATGATCATTACACGGCGGCATCTGCCGCGCCGCACTTTTCTGAAAGGCGTGGGGACGGCAATCGCTCTGCCCATGCTCGATGCGATGGTGCCCGCGCTGGCGTCGAGCGCGACCGCGAATGCGACAGCGCCCGTCCGCCTTGCCTTCGTCTATGTGCCGAACGGCATCGTCATGAAGGACTGGACGCCGAAGGCCGCGGGCAAGGCGTTCGAGTTCACGCGCATCCTCAAGCCGCTTGAGCCGTTCCGCGACGACCTGCTGGTGCTGTCGGGACTGGACGATCATAACGGCAACGCGCTCGGCGATGGCGCGGGCGACCACGCCCGCGCCGGCGCTTCTGTTCTGACCGGCGCGCATTGTAAGAAGACCGCCGGCGCCGACATTCAGAATGGCATCTCTGCCGATCAGATCGCCGCGCAAGCCATCGGCGCGAAGACGCGCTTCCCGTCCATCGAGCTCGGCTGCGAAGACTCACGCACCGTCGGCAACTGCGATTCGGGCTATAGCTGCGCCTACACCAACAGCATCTCGTGGCGCACGCCGACGACGCCGATGCCGCCCGAGATCAACCCGCGTCAGGCATTCGAGCGATTGTTTGGCACGGCCGATTACAGCCTCGACGCGGCGACGCGCACACGCCGCGCTCAGTACCGCAAGAGCATCCTCGACATGGTTCGCGCCGACACCGAAAAGCTCAACAAGAGCCTGGGCGCTACAGACCGCCGCAAGCTCGACGAATACCTCTACGCCGTCCGCGAGATCGAGCAGCGCATCAGCACCGTCGAGAAGAGTCAACAGGAAGTGAAGCCGGCGATGGACAAGCCTGCCGGCGTGCCCATCACCTTCGCCGAATACGCGCGGCTGATGTTCGACCTGCAAGTGGTCGCTTTTCAGGCCGACCTGACGCGAGTGACGACGCTGATGTTGGGGCGCGAAGGCAGCATGCGCGTCTACCCTGAGATAGAGGTTCCCGACCCGCATCACCCGCTGACGCATCATCGCAATAACCTGGATTGGATTGAACGGGTCGCCAAAATCAACTGTCTGCACGCCGAAACGTTCGCCTATTTTCTGACCAGGCTGAAGGCGACGAAAGAAGCCGGCGGGACGCTGCTCGATCATTCGCTGGTCGTCTATCTGAGCGGCCTGAGCGACGGCAACCGCCACAGCCACGAAGACCTGCCGGTCGTTGTCGCGGGCCGCGGCGATGGCAGCCTGAAAACGGGGCGGCACGTCGTCTATAAGAGCGGCACGCCGATCACCAACCTGTATATGTCGCTGCTCGACCGCATGGGCGTGCAGGCCGAGCGCATCGGCGATAGCACCGGCAAGCTCGAACGTCTCGCAGAGTTGTAAAGAGACCTTTCGGCTGGATCAACAAAAACCACGGGGGCACCGCAGGCACAGAGTTATCTCTGTGCCTCCTGCGTGTCTGCGGTGCCCTGTGGCTCATTCTCATGGCTCACTGAATCAATCCTATGAAAACCATTCCTTCGCGACTCCCGCTCCTACTTTTGATCGTTATCGCTTTGACGCCCATCAGCTTTGCGCAGCAAGAGTACCCGCAAGGGCCGGACTCCAAGCCGCAGGCCGATGTGCCGAAAGGCGAAGTGTTGAAGTTCAGCTTCGACCACTCGAAGATTTTTCCGGGCACGGTGCGTGACTATTGGGTCTACGTGCCGGCTGAGTACACGCCTGATAAGCCGGCCTGTCTCTACGTCAATCAGGACGGCATTCAGTGGCAGGCACCGACGGTCTTTGACAATTTGATTTACAAAAAAGAGATGCCGGTGACCATCGGCGTCTTTGTGATGCACGGGCGCGTTGCGGCTGCCGACGCCAACGCGGCGCTCGACCGTTTCAATCGCAGTTACGAGTACGACGGCCTCGGCGACAACTACGCGCGCTTCCTGCTCGAAGAACTGCTTCCCGAAGTCGAGAGCAAAAAGACCAGTGACGGGCGGCCCATTCACTTTTCACATGACGGCAACGACCGCGCCATCGGCGGCTCGTCGAGCGGCGCCATCTGCGCCTTTACCGCCGCCTGGGAGCGGCCCGACTCGTTCAGCCGCGTCTTCAGCTCGATTGGCACCTATGTCGGCCTGCGCGGCGGCGACCGCTACGCGACGCTGATTCGTAAGATGGAGCCGAAGCCGATTCGTATCTTCGTGCAGGACGGCTCGCAGGACTTGAACATCTATGCCGGCGACTGGTGGATGGCGAATCAGACGATGGAGCGGGCGCTGATATTCGCGGGCTACGAAGTGCAGCACGTCTGGGGCGAAGGCGCGCACAACGGCAATCACGGCACGGCGATCTTTCCCGACGCGATGCGCTGGCTCTGGAAAGATTGGCCGCAGCCGGTCAAGGCCGGCCAGTCGAAGAACGCGACGCTCGATGCGCTGCTCTTGCCGGGCGAAGGTTGGCAACTGGTGGCCGAAGGCTACGGCTTCACCGAAGGCCCGGCGGTCAATCAAAAGGGCGAAGTCTTTTTCAACGACGTGCCCGGCAGCAAGACTTACAAAGTTGGACTCGATGGCAAAGCGACTCTCTTTCTCGCGGATTCGAAGAAAGGTGACGGGCAAGCGTTCGGCCCCGACGGGCGGCTCTACGCGGTCACGAGCGGCGGCGAAAAGATCGTCGCTTACGCCGCCGCCGGCAAGGCGACGGTGATCGCCAGCGGGTTACACTGCAACGATCTCGTAGTTGCTAACAGCGGTAACGTCTACGCCACGAACCCCGGCGTGGGCGAGCCGAGCAAGGTGTGGCTCATCAAACCGAACGGCGAAAAACAGGTCGTAGACACGGGGCTCGGCTATGCCAATGGCATCGCCCTGTCGCCAGATCAGACGTTGCTATACGTTGATGATTCGCGCTCGCACTGGGTCTACAGCTATCAGATTCAAGCGGACGGCAGGCTCGCCTACAAGCAGCGTTATTACTGGCTGCACGTGCCCGACACCGCCGATGACAGCGGCGCCGATGGCATGCGCGTAGACCGCGACGGGCGGCTTTATATCGCAACGCGAATGGGCATACAGGTCTGCGATCAGGCGGGCCGGGTGAATGCCATCATTCCGACGCCGAACGGCGCGGTGTCGAACCTTACGTTCGGCGGCGAGAACTTCGACACGCTGTTTGCCACCTGCGGCGACAAAGTCTATAAGCGCAGGTTGAAGGTCAAAGGCGC
The DNA here is from genome assembly GCA_035275065.1 of Blastocatellia bacterium. Taxonomy (NCBI): domain Bacteria; kingdom Pseudomonadati; phylum Acidobacteriota; class Blastocatellia; species Blastocatellia bacterium. Next base: position 118,222 of record DATENM010000001.1, on the reverse strand, counting down.
ACAAGCCTGGGCCGCGCCGCTCAAGCCCGCCGCGCCGCGACTGTAGGCTAATCAGCGGTTAATCCCGCAAGGCACGTTGGATGGTCCGGCGTTGCGCTTGCGGCAGGTCTTCGGGCAGCGCGTCGAGCTTGAACCATTCAACGCGGTGAATCTCGATGTTGCGCGGGTGGGGCGAGCCGTTGGCGCGACAGCGAAAGATGATCTCCATTTGCTTGATATGTTCAACCGTGCGCACGAAAGCCAGCTCGACGCGATCAAGCTCAAGGCCGATCTCTTCGCGCAGCTCGCGGCGCACAGCGTCTTCGGCCTGTTCGCCCTGGTTGATAAAGCCGCCGGGCACGCCCCACCCGCTGCCCGGTCGAAAGACATGCTTCAGCAACAAGACGTCTCCCGCTTCATTCGTGACCACCGCGCCCGCCGTCACCGTGAAGCGCGATTGCGTCAGTAACACGATTCCACGTCGCAGACTCACCGGCAGGCGACGATAGACGGCGGCGAGCACTCGTTTCAGCATACCAGTAGCATAAATGATGAATGATGAATGATGAACTGCCGGAGGTTTTTCCCTCATTCATCATTCATCATTCATCATTTCTCATTCATCATTGTTTTTGTGAACGTGTGCCAATCGGGTCGCCCGGCGGCACGGGGAGCGGCGCGGTCTGCTTGCGCGGCGCGTCGGGGCGGCTCAGGAAGCGCTCGATGTCGTCACGCGTCGCTCGCACATGCGCGGCGTCGAGCGTGGCGGTGGCAGGCGACGCCAGCCACGCGCTCAGGGCGCGCAACTCTTCGGTCGCCACGGCGCGCACCTGCGGCGCGGCGTCGTCATCTGCCGCAAGCCCCATCAATCGCGTGACCACCAGACTCTGCACGGCGCGGGCGATGGCTGCCTGAGGCGCGCTCAAAGCCGCCGCCTGTCGCCATGCCCGCGTGACCAGAGCGCGGGCGACTTCTCTGAAATCGGGGTTCGCCGCATTGCGCGCATGGAAATCGATGAGGCGCGCCGCGCGATGTTGTTCGAGCAAGCCGGACACGGCAAAGTCCGCCGCGATGGTCGCCGCCGCGACGGGATCGAATGCCGGGTCGGCGCGCTTGCTGAAATATTCCGTCGGGCCGCCTTCGTAACCGAAAGCGCGCGGCGGGATCAGGTCGAGAATGCGTTGCGGTATCGTCAGCTCTTCAACCTTGATCGTGTCGAGCACGGCGTCGAGCGCCGCGCGCTGGCGCGCCGCCGGCACGACTTCCTGCACCGCCGCGGGATTTGCGCCCGCCGCCGTCTTCACCGCGTAAGTGTAATAAAGCCCACCTACGGATTTGACGGCGGCTTGCAGTTGATAACGGTGGTGCAGGTAGAGCGGCAGCAGCTTGGCTTCGAGCAACGACAGCGGCGTGCCGGCAGGGATGCTCTGCAAGCCGAAGTTTGCCAGCCCGATCTTTCGCACCTCCATCTCATGACGCAGCATGGCGATGGGGTCGTTGCCGTTATCCCAGAGGCTGGCGAGCGGGTGCGCCGCGCCCGGCGGGCGCGCGTCGGCATCACTGATGAACAACATGCCGTGGGCGACGCCGTCTTCGACGATCTTCTCAAGCTCCGCGGCTTCGTCGGCACCCGGCGCGAACTGCGCGTAGGCATAGGTGATGGCGAACTTGTCATACGCACCGATGCCGACCGCATAAGCGTTCGACAGATCGAGCTTGCCGTTTTTGATCTCGACCATCGGCGCCGGATAATCCATCACCGAAGCGCGCCCGTAGGTGCTGGCCGCAAAGTTATGCGCCAGTCCGAGCGTATGGCCGGTCTCGTGCGCCGCCAGTTGGCGAATGCGCGCCAGCGACATCGCCGCCGAATCCGTAGACGCATCGGCACCGAACAAATAATCGGCGTCGGGCAAGGCCGCGAACTGGCACTCGTCGCCTTCGCCTTGATTGCTCTGCCCGGACGGCACCAGACCTGTGCCGATCATGTAATCCTGGCGAATGCGGAGGCTGCCGAGCGTGACGTTGCCTTTGATGATCTCGCCAGTGCGCGGGTCGGTGACGCCGCCGCCATACGACCAGCCGCGCGTCGAGCGATGCACCCAGTTGATCATGTTGTAACGCAGATCCATCGGGTCTGCGCCGTCGGGCAGCACGCGGACTTGAAAGGCGTTCTTGAAACCTGCGGCCTCAAACGCCTGATTCCACCACGACGCGCCTTCGATCAAGGCGCTGCGGATCGGCTCGGGCGCGCCCGGATCAACGTAGTAGATGATCGGCTTGATGGGCTCGGAGAGCGCCGCGCTCGGGTCTTTCTTCTGCAAGCGGTGGCGGCTGATCCAGCGCTTCTCGATGGGCTCGGTGAACGGCGAGGCATAATCGTAAAAAGTAATCCCGAACACACCGACGCGCGGGTCGAGCCGGCGCGGCTTGTAGCCTTCGTCGGGCAACTGGACGAACGAGTGGTGCTGGCGGACGGTGATCGAATTAGCCGTCGGCGTCACGTCGCGCACCAGCGGCCCGGCGTCGCCTTCGGTGGCGAACGTCAGCATGGTTTCGACTTCGGTGTTCAGCGGGAAGACTTTGGTGCGCGGCATGTAAAAAGCGCTGCGCGATTCGTCCAATCGATACTGCCCTTGCCGCGTGCGCCGCAGCACATCAATGACGCCGTGCGCGTCGCGCAGGAAAAACGCCGTCGCATCAACCAGCACGCGGTTCGCTTCAGCGGCCTCGACTTTGAAGCCCCACAGCACCGAGCGCGCGAACGACTCTTCGACGGCGCGCTGCTCGTTGGCATCCTGGCTCAAGGCGCGGTAGCGATAATTCGGCTCGACCATCAACACCTTCGGGCCGACGCGCTCGAAGCTGACGATGCGCGTCTGTCCCATCTGGCCGCGGTCTAGCCCGACAGGGTTTGACCCCAGCCCGGCGGCAAGCGAAACCTGGTAGAGTAATTCCTGATTGAAGCGCGAAATCTCCATCAGCATCTTGCCGGCAGCGGCGTCCCAGTAGAGCGGCACGTAGCCGTCAAGCTTTTGCAGCCCGCGTGTGCGCTCGGCGAGGGATTGCGCGGCGGGCCGGTCTTGCGCCGCGACCGGCAGCGCGATTAAAGCGATGAATAGGGGGATGAGTAAACGTCGCATGGATGACCTCGGATGAAATGGTATGGCGCAGTGGGCGGGTCAATGCACAGGCAGAACCTTGCTCCACGGGCACGGGCTGAATGCTAGGGGCTGCGCCTTGGCAAGTCAAGCAGGCACACTCAAGCGGTCAGGTTACGCCCGCACTCGGCTTGATAAAAGTGTTGTCAGACAAAATCTACGATGCTGGATGGCCGCCATGGCGTTAGCCTGTCCTCACCTGCCAGCTAATTCACTGCGAGAGGCCAACGCGCCGCAGCAGGTCTAGGTAGCGCTGGTCTGAGTGCAGCCCTTCCAGTCGCGATCCTTTTAGCTGTAGCAGATTGATATCATGCTCGCGGTAGGCGCTTTCGAGATACTCGAACGCTCGCTCTTTTTCGCCAAGCGCGGCGTGGACGAAGGCAAGGGAACCATTCGGGACATACTGCTTCTTTGAAATTCGCTTCATTTCATCAAGCAGGCTTACGGCCTCTTCTTTCTTGCCCGCCTTCGCATAGCCGATTGCCAGTCGCATCAACAGGTCAGGGGTTCGGCCCGTGTGGGCAATAGCCGCTTCTATTTCTTTGATGCCCTCCGCGTACATTCCCGTATCCACATGCCACGACCCGATACTCGCGTCGTTGATATAATTCGCATCTATTTCACGCGCCTTGCGGAATTGGGCCATCGCCTCGTCGTATTTGCCCGCGCCGAGAAGGGCGTTTCCAAGGTCGACGATGATTGCAATGTTGAGCGGATCAAGCTCTTCGGCTTTTTTTATCTCCGCGAGCGTGTCCCCTCGGCCTACTGTTCCCAGGTAGGTTGAATATTCGTGATGCGCCCAGGCGTAGCCCGGATTTAATGCCAGAGCTTGCTCGATTTCCCGCCCTGCCCCATCAAAGTTCCAGTCGTGAAGATATGCAGCCGATAGCGCCGTGTGGGTTTCGGCCAATGTTCCGTCAAGCTCAACCGCCTTTATCGCCGCCGCTTTCGCTTTGGCAATCATCGGTCTTGGATCGCCCGTCGAGAACCACAAGAGCTGTGTGTAAGCGTCGGCCAGTCCTGCATATCCCAGAGCATAGTTTGAATCAAGGGCGATTGCCTGCGCGAAATACTCGGCAGCCTTATTCAGTGTCTTTCCTGGCCCCGCCTCACCGTACTGCGCGTTGATGAAGTATCGCCCTTTGAGATAGGCCCGGTATGCTTCGAGGTTATTTGTGTGCTGATGAAAGACCGGCTCTCCTTCTCCGCACAGTTTTACCCGGAGTCCCCCAACGACGCTACAGGCGATCTCATCTTGGATTACAAATATGTCTTTCATGGCGCGCTCGTAGCTGTCGCCAGTCCAGATAATGCGGCCATCTTCTGTGCTGACAAGACGGGTTTCGACGCGCACGCTGTCGCCGCTTCTGCGAACGCTCCCTTCCAACACCGCCGCCACTCCGAGGCGCTCGCCGATCTCGCGCGCATCAACCTCTTTGTCCCTGAAAGTGAACGCCGAAGCGCGCGAGATAACTTTCAACCCGTTCACTCTCGAAAGCTCGGTGATCAGGCTTTCGCTCATGCCCTCGCTGAAATAGTCCTGTGCCGGATCGCCGGTCAGGTTTTTCAGCGGCAGCACAGCTATCGAGCGGATCGGCGACGATGGATTGGCGGTCACCGTGAGTTGGCGATAAACGATCACAGCGGCGGCTGCCGTGATGATAATGGCAAGCGCCAGGATCAGCCTCGTTGACCGCGAGAGTCGCCTGGTTGTGATCGGCATCGACATCGGCGCGACGGTTTGACTGGCACCGGCAACTTGCGCTTGCGGCGCGGCGTTTTCAAATTCTTCCTCGACCGTGACGCGAACGCCGCGCACTTTTTCGATCTCGATGATGGATGCCGTGTCGTGCGCCGGCTGCTCCGTGAGCGGCCCGATGTAGCGATAACCTTCGGCCCAGCGCGTCTGGATGAAGCGCGGATGATCCGAGCGATCATCGAGCGCCCGGCGAATCGCCGCCACGCACTGGGTCAGCGTGACATCGTAAACCTCTTTGCTATCCCAGAATGTTTCGAGCAACTCGGTGCGGCTGACGACGCGGTCGCGGTTTTCGATGAGGTAGAACAGAACTTGAAAGGGGCGGTTGGCCAGGGCGACGGGCTGGCCGGCGCGCGTAATCAGTCGCTTGCCGGGTTCCAGCAAGTAATCATCGAGAATAAAGTTCTTGGAAACCTGTACTGCCATAGGTTTTCTCGCGGGCTAATCTTTTTTTTCTGAATTTTTCACATTTACTTCAGGACTTCAGTTGGCGTCTTCCTGTAGAGTCCCGACGATTTCAAGGCGAATGCGCGCCCGCAGATTATATCACCGGCGATGGCTATGATGACAAAAAGAAAAATCGAGATCGTCGCCTTCGAGCGCGAGCGCATCGTCATGCGCGTGGTGCCGACCTACTGCGCGGTCTGCCAACTCAACACCGAATTGCTGACCACACGGCAAGCCGGCGCGCTGGCGCAGGTGAAGTCGCCAAGCATCTATCGCTGGCTCGCTCAGGGCAAAGCTCACGGGGTGAAGACCTCAGGCGGCCAGTACCGCATCTGCAAGAATTCACTCTTTTATCAAGTTCATTTCCCATTGCCGCAAGGCGACAACCGTTTTGCTTACGCAGGAGACCAGCCATGAAAAGCCGCCATCCCTCGACCCTCATCGGGCGCTCGCTCATCAGCCTGCTTCTGATTCTGTTGTGCGTTGCCATTCCCGTCATCGGCCCGATGCACGCCGCTTCCAGTCGTGCCGGTGATACGCAACGGGTTGCCGCGCGCGGCGAGGCGATCAAAAACAGTCAGGCGAGCGGCGTGCAGTTCAAGTCGCTGCCCTTGCGCTTCGAGCTAAACGCCGGACAGACCGACAGCCAGGCGCGCTTCATCGCCCGCAGCCAGAGCGGCGATATGTTCTTAACCGCGCGCGAAATGGTGCTGCGCGTCTTTGCTCCTTCCGGCAATCAAGACAAGCAACCCGGCGGCGGCCTTCATGCAAAGCAAGCTCAGGCCATGACGAACAGCGCGGTAGTTCGGCTACAGACGGTGAATGCCAATCCCAACCCGCGCATCACCGGGCTTGACCAGTTGCCCGGCAAGACGAATTACTTCATCGGCAATGATCCGAAAAGATGGCACACCAATGTTCCGTCGTTTGCGAAAGTGAAATATGAAAATATCTATCCAGGCATAGACCTGATCTACTACGGCAACGAAGGCAATCTTGAATACGACTTCAACGTGGCTCCTGGAGCCGATCCCAGCCAGATCGCCCTGGCGGTTGAAGGGGCAGAAGGGGTTCGTATCAACGAAGCGGGCGATCTCGTATTGCACACAGGCGTTGGCGAAGTCCGCCAACACGCGCCGCACATCTATCAGCAGGCCGGCAAAGAGCGGCACGAGATCGCCGGCGGCTATGTACTGCGCGAGGATGGTCGGGTGGCATTCGATGTGGCGAGTTATGATGCCGGCAAGCCGCTGGTGATTGATCCCGAGCTGGTCTATGCGACCTACTTCGGCGGCAGCGCCGAGACCGACATCAAAGCGATAGCCGTAGACGCCGCCGGGTCGGTCTACGTTGCCGGGGATACCTTCGCGCATGACTTCCCAACAAAGAACCCACTGCAATCGACCAACCATCACAGCCAGAATCTTTCAGCCATCATCACCAAGTTCAGCCCGGACGGACAGTCGCTGGTCTACTCGACCTATCTGGGCGGCAGCGACACCTTCGCGCTTGATGGGGCGTCTAGCATTGCCATAGATTCAAGCGGAGCCGCCTACATCACTGGCGGCACCGGCTCATCAGATTTCCCGACCAAAAACCCGCTTCAAGGAGCGCGGGCGGCAAACAGTACAGACCTCTTCATAAGCAAGATCAGCCCCGACGGCGCGAGCCTCGTCTACTCGACCTATCTCGGGGGCACCGGTTTTGACCTTCCAGGCGGGATCGTTCTCGATTCTTCCAACCGCGCGTATGTCTTCGGCGGCACGCAATCGACCGATTTCCCGACTGTGAACCCTACGCAAGCGACCTCCGGCGGTAACGGGCACGAGGATGGGTTCTGGTCGGTCATCAGTGCCGATGGCTCGCAGTTGCTCTTTTCCACCTACGTGGGTGGCAACGACGATGATGATATTCGATCACTACAAGTCGATCCACCAACCCAAGACGTATTCATAACCGGCCAGACTCAATCCAGCAACTTCGCCGGCAACGACGGCTCTTTCGTTCCTTATCAAGGCTTTTTCAAGAAAGTCACCCAAAGCGCGAGTATTCGCCGACAGCCTCAAGCCGAGGAACGTTTTATGTATAGGGACCCAGTCATTGGCTGGCTCCTGGATCTCAAGGATATTATAAAAGATCGGAAGAGGTCCGAAATTGCGATGGCCAACTGGTTGCGAGACCATCCGCCGCCACAAAAACCGCCGACGGAAGTCGCCCAGGCGTCCCAATCGAACGACATTGAAATATTCCTGGGCCCAGGATGTTTGGCGACTGCTCCTAACACAACCTGCTCTGGAAGCGCATCCATTTTCATCATGGATGCAAATACGCTGGCGGTAAAAAGCGTTACCAACATCGCAGACGGGGTGCCGCTTGCTAATGCGGCAATACTTGATTCTCAAGACGCCATCTACATCACTGGCGCCGTCGGTCGCGATTCCCTCTTCCCGCTTGTAAATCCGATCCAGAGCAGCTCCGGCGGGAGCCTTGATGCATTTGTCACCGTGTTTGCGCCGGTAACCCGACAGATCGTTTTCTCGACTTATCTCGGCGGCAGCGGGAACGATGAATCCAACGGCATCGCCCTCGACCCGCAGGGCAACATCTACATCGCCGGCCAGACTACGTCGCCCAACTTTCCAACCAAGAACGCCTATCAACCAACGCCGCCTGCGCCTAACGGCGTGCAGCAAGGACAGGGCAATAGCTTCATCGTCAAAATCTCCGCGATTGGTCCCATTCAATCGGGGCCGGACTTCTCACTCGGCTTCGATTCGCCAACTGTCACCGCACAGGCCGGCGTCAAGGCGAAGATCAAAGTCAACATCAACCGCACGGGCGGCTTCACCGGCAATGTCACCATTGCGCCCGGCCATCCCGGCAACGGCCTCAAGCCGAAACCGAATGCCTCGATGACGACGACCGACACGGCGGTGATCTTCAAGTATAAGACCGGCGCAGCAGCACCGGGCCAGTACCCGATTACCTTCACCGGCACGGATGATTCAGGCAAGACACGCACGGCCACCGTCACGCTCATCCTACAGTAGCGCGAGTTTTGCCGTGTTTCGGTTGCGCCATGCTAACGGTCAAAACCTGCCGAGGCCGTCTATTGCTCCACGGGCACGGGCTGAGCGCCGTGGCAAATCAAGTTTGGGCCGCCGAAACCGCTTCGTTATAATCTTGCGTATCGTGGTACGCGGCAGCCGCAGAAAGGAAACTATGAGCAATAAATCAGCCCCCCCATCACCACACACAGACCCTGCGACGATCTATCCTGAGAAACCCGCGCCGGCGGATTACCCGCTCGACCCGGACATCAAGCGGCGCTGGAGCCCGCGCCTCTTTGATGAGGGCCGCGCCGTCGAGCGCGAAAAGATCATGAGCTTGCTCGAAGCGGCGCGCTGGGCGCCGTCATGCTTCAACGAGCAGCCGTGGCGTTATCTGGTCTTTGACGGCAGCGATCAAGAAGCGATGGCCCGTGCCCGCGCCTGTCTGGTTGAAGGCAACGCCTGGGCGCTGAAAGCGCCGCTGTTGATGATTTCGATTGCGCGCAACAACTTCACGCACAACGAGCAGCCGAACCGCACCGCTCAACATGATGTCGGGCTGGGGAGCGAGAACCTTGTGCTTGAGGCCGTCGCGCAGGGACTGGCGGCGCATCAGATGGCCGGCTTCAACACCGAGCAGGCGCGCAGCGAGTTTCACGTCCCCGAAGACTATACGGTGCTGGCGATGATCGCCATCGGCTACCCGTATCGCGGCAGCCTCGATGACCTGGACGAAAAAACCCGCGCCAGAGAACTGGCCGCGCGGCAGCGCAAGCCGCTGGGTGAAATCGCTTTCGCCGGAACCTGGGATGCGCCGTACGGCGAACTCAGTTCTTAATGTGAAGAAGCTCAATTAAACACAGGGGCACAGAGACGCGGAGATGGCATGGAGAAGACTCTGTGCCTCCGTGCCACTGTGTTTCTGTGGTTGATCTTGATTCCTTCTCTGGCGCGTTGCGGCGCTAGATTGCACGACCCACGGCACGCTCGTTATACTTGCCCTCCAACCTTCAGGAGGGAATTATGCGCCGTCACACGCTCAAGAAAATTACCGGCCTAGTCGTTACTCTGCTCGTCATCGGGAACGGCCTGCTGCCCGCCGCTTTCGCGCAAGCCAATGGCAAGGCGCACGGCTTGCGCGGCTACGCGGATCAGAGCGCCCGCGCCGAGATCGATTGGGAAACCAAAATGCGCCAGGTGCCGAAGCCCGAACTGCTGCGCGAGTACATGAACCGGCTCGCCGCCGAACCGCATCACGTCGGCTCGGCTTACGACAAACAGAACGCCGAGTTTATCCGCGAGAAGTTTCAATCGTGGGGCTTCGACGCCCGCATCGAAGAATTCGACGTGCTCTTCCCAACGCCCAAAGAACGTCTGCTCGAACTGGTCGCGCCGACCACTTACACGGCGAAGCTGAAAGAGCCGGTGGTCGCCGAAGACCCGGATTCAAGCGATCAAGGGCAACTGCCTTCTTATAACGCTTACTCGACCGATGGCGACGTGACAGGCCAACTGGTCTATGCCAACTACGGGCTGCCCGCCGATTACGATGAGCTACAGAAGCTCGGCGTCGATGTGAAAGGCAAGATCGTCATCACCCGTTACGGCGCGAGCTGGCGCGGCATCAAGCCCAAGGTCGCTTACGAGCATGGCGCTATCGGCTGCCTGATCTATTCCGACCCGCGTGATGACGGTTACTTTCAGGGCGACGTCTATCCGCAGGGGCCTTACCGTCCCGAACAGGGCGTGCAGCGCGGCTCGGTCATGGACATGCCGATTCATCCCGGCGACCCGCTGACGCCGGGCATCGGCGCGGTCAAAGGCGCGAAGCGTTTGCCGCGCGAAGAGGCCGAAGTCATCACTAAAATCCCTGTGCTGCCGATCTCGTATGGCGACGCGCTGCCGCTCTTGAAAGCGTTGACCGGGCCGGTCGCGCCCGAAGCGTGGCGCGGCGCGCTGCCGATCACTTATCACGTCGGCGCGGGGCCGGCGCGGGTGCATCTGAAAGTCGCCTTCGATTGGTCGCTGAAGACGCTCTATGATGTCATCGCTCGCATCGAAGGCGCGCAATACCCGGACGAGTGGGTGATCTATGGCAATCATCACGACGCCTGGGTGAACGGCGCGGACGACCCCATCAGCGGCATGGTGACGGTGATGGAAGCGGGCCGCGCCCTGGGCGAGTTGTTGAAGCAGGGGTGGAAGCCGAAGCGCACGATTATTCTCTGCGCCTGGGACGGCGAAGAGCCGGCGCTGTTAGGCTCTACCGAGTGGGTCGAAACCCATGCGGACGAGTTGAAACAGAAGGCGGTCGCTTATCTCAACTCGGACAGCACGGGCAAAGGCTGGCTGGGAGCGGGCGGCACGCATTCGCTCGAACGCTTTTTTAACGAAGTGGCGCGCGACATCGCGCAGCCGAAGAGCAACAAGAGCGCCTGGGAAGCCATGCGCGACCGCCGCCTGGAACAGGCCAGGAGCGACGAAGACAAAAAAGAACTGCGCGAGCGCGCCGACCTGCGGATCAGCGCTCTGGGTTCGGGGTCGGATTACACGCCGTTCTTGCAGCACCTGGGCATTGCGGCGATGAATACCGGATTCGGCGGCGATGGCGGCGGCGGCATCTATCATTCGGTTTATGATTCGATCTACTGGTACACACATTTCTCGGACAGCACGTTTGAGTTTGGCCGGGCGCTCGCTCAGACCAACGGCACGATTGTCATGCGGCTGGCCGACGCCGACGTGCTGCCGTTCGAGTTCACCAACCTCGCGGAGACCTTGCGCCGCTACATGGACGAAATCGATAAGCTGGCGAAAAAGGCGAGCCCGCCGAAAGAGATCAACCTGACCAGGCTGGGCGCGGCGGTGCAGGCGCTTAGTGACAGCGCCCGCCGCTACGAAGAGGCGCTCGTGAAGGCGACGGCGAGAGGCTTTGACAACGTCAAGCAGGCGAAGGAGCTCAACCAGTTGCTCTATCAATCGGAGCGCCGGCTGACGGGCGAGCCGGGCTTGCCACGCCGCCCGTGGTTCAAGCACCAGATTTACGCGCCGGGCTTTTACACAGGCTATGGCGTCAAGACCATCCCCGGCGTGCGCGAGGCCATCGAGCAGAAGCAGTGGGACGAAGTCGAGCCGCAGGCGAAAAACGCCGCCGCCGCCCTGCAAGCCCTGACCGCACAGATTGACGCGGCGACGCGATTGCTGGAAGGGAAGTAGTAAGCAGGAGAGAGGAAGCAGGAGGCAGTAGGCAGGAGGCAGGAAGCACGAGGCAGGAGGCAGGCGATTTCTAAGCTCCGTTAGGAGCGTGATGTTTATAGTCACGGGTCGGTTTATTCATCAAGCCCCGTAGGGGCGCAATGTCAACATTGCGCCCCTACGGGGCTTGTTTCTTTTTCATGCCTGTAACTATAAACATCGCGTCCCTACGGGACTGTGAACGGCTTCCTTCCTACAGGTCCTTCTCGCTGGTGATCAGCCAGCGGTTGCCGCGCTTCTCTAACCATAAGCCGGAGCGCGCCGAGCCGTTGAAGTGACGGCCATCGGCTTCGATGAAATCGTAGGCTTTAGTGTAAGTCACGACCACCCGCCCGCCCGTTTCGTCCGCTTTGATCTGCACATCGTTCAACTGCATGTCGAGCGTCGCAAAGCGCCCAAACGCCCGCGCCTTGTCAGCGCGCACGTCGGCGCGGCTGACGTTGCTGCGTTTGTAATAGGTGTCGAGGCTGTCGGCGTAGTGTTCAATGTAGCCGTCGAGATCGTGACGGCCCATCGCTTCCACCCAGCCGTTTAACGCTTCCATCACTTCGTTGCGAATGGTCGAGTTAGCCGGCGCGGCGCTTGCGCCTTCGGCGGCCTTGAGCAGCGCGACGTTGGCGCGGTCGTTCGCCGTCAAGTCCGCGTCACTATAATCGCTGCGCGGGCGATACCAGGTGCGCGTCGAAAAATAGCGCTGCAAATCGGGCGCCTCGAAGATGCGACCGTGGCGCGCATAAACCATATTGCGCAGCAAGCGCAGGTCGCTGTCGGCAATCCCCGCAAGCTCATTCTTGTCGAGCAACTCGTTGTTCAGCAGCTTGCTTTCGGCTTTGCCTTTGGCGTCGGTCGCCGGCGGGTTGGCTATCTCAGGGCGGTTGGCGTTCGTCGGCACAGGCGTCGCGATGATCGGCGGGATGGCGTTCGGCCCCGGATTCACCGCCGGGGCTGGCCCGGGCACAGGCTTGCGCGCCACGAAGACGACGTAAGCGATGACGCCAAGGGCGATCAGCATCACCACGCTGACAATGCCGGCGACGAGCATGCCTGTGCGCGAGGGCGCGGCGGGCAAGGGCGGCGGCGTGGTGGGCCGCGCCGGCGGCGGCGGCGCCGTGCCGTACGCGTCCTGATACGGCGCGGTGGCCGCGGGCGGGTAGACCATCTGAGTTGCCTGCGCGGCGTTCGACACCAGGGTTGCCGGCGATATTGGGCGAGTCAGATTGTTGGTCATCGCCGCTTGCAGCTCGCGGGCAAAAGCGGTGGCGTCGGCTTGCCGCAGGTTGCGGTCTTTGGCGAGCGCTCGCCCGATCACCGCTTCGACCGCCGCCGGAACGTTGAGTTGATGAGGCAGCGGCGGCGGCAGGTCCATCAGGTGTTTCGCCACAACGCCGGTTGGCGTGCTGGCCACGAAGGGCGGCGTGCCCGCCAGCATCTCGTAGAGCATCGCGCCGAGACTGTAGACGTCCGAGCGCACGTCGAGCGGCTCGGCGCGGCACTGCTCAGGCGACATATAGTAGGGCGTGCCCATAACCATGCCGGCTTGCGTCAGCGTCGCGTTGCCGCTCATGTCGCGCAGCTTGGCAATGCCGAAGTCGAGCACTTTGGCGGTTTCATGCTCGCCGTGCGCGCCGGGCGGCAGGACGATAATGTTGTCAGGCTTGATGTCGCGGTGGATGACTTCGTGGCGATGCGCCGCGCCGACGCCGTTGCAGATTTCGCGGATCAAAGCGACGGCGCGTTCGGGCGCGAGCCGCTGCTGCTGCTCAAGCAGTTCGCGCAGCGAGTAGCCTTCGACCATCTCCATGACGATGAAGGCCGGCGCTTCCGGCGTGTGGCCTTCGCCGTAATCGTAAATCGCCACGACATTCGGATGGTGCAGCATCGCGGCGGCGCGGGCTTCGCGGCGAAAGCGTTCGAGCGTCGCCTCGTCTTTGACAAACTGCGCGTGCATCACCTTGACGGCCACTTCGTCGCCGATGCGCAGCCGCGTCGCGCGGTAGACCGCACCCATGCCGCCTTCGCCGAGCCGCGCCGTGATCTTATACTTGTCTTCCAGCGTGCAGCCGATCAGCGGGTCGGCAGCCGCGCCCGCCGCCATTGGCGCGACCGGGATCACCTGTGTCGCCGCTTCCGAAACCGCCTTGTCCGAGGTTTCGGGGCGCACGAGCGAAGAGCCGCAGCCCGTGCAGAAGCGCGCGTTGTCGGCAAGCGTCGCCTGACAGTATGGACAGATCATCGAAGTTCCCTCTGCGTTCGCCGCCATCGTAACGATTCGCTCTCGCCCCTGTAAAGCGAAATCGCCGCGCCGCCCGCCATCCGGTGGCACGGCCGGTCAATACGCGCCGTCGTTGCGCTTCAGTTCAAAATGGCGCGTTCTTGATTGCAAGTTGAGATGATCGGCATAGAATGGCATCAGGCTTGTATGCAATAGTGCGATCAGCCAGCGACGTTACTTGAGCGAAGGAGGAGCAACCAGCATGAAACGACGAGCGATTATGATAGCCGTTTGTCTCTCGCTCATCCTCTCCGTGAGCTTTACGGCTACAATGCAGGACAAAAAGAAGGAGCCGATGAGCGGCACCCCTGTGCTATGGCAAGACCCCGGCGACCTGAGCACCCGCGACCTCATCAATGGACCGGGCGGCCAGGAGATGAAGCCTGACCTCAGCCACGTCACCTTCATCGAAGAGCAGACGGGCGGCTACTCAAAGAAGTACCGCGTGCAGGACGGCGCGGGCCGCGTCTGGGTCGCCAAGCTCGACAAAGAGGCGCAGCCCGAAACCGCCGCCACGCGATTGATGTGGGCCGTCGGCTACCCGACGGAGATCACTTACCTGGTGCCTGAGGTGACCATCGAAGGCAAAGGGATATACAAGAATGTGCGCTTCGAAGCTCGTCCCAAAGGCGTCAAACGGCTGGAAAACTGGCGCTGGGCGGACAACCCCTTCGCCGGTACGCGCGAATATCAGGGCCTGAAAGTGATGATGGTGTTGATCGATAATTGGGACATCAAAGACGAGAACAATCGCATTATCCACGTGAAAAATGCCGACGGCAGCGAAGAGTTGCGCTACATCATCAGCGACCTCGGAGGAACGTTCGGCAAGACCGGCGGCGTCTTTTCGCGCTCGCGCAACGAGCCGGAAGATTACGCCAAAGCGAAATTCATCAAAGGCGTCAAGCGGGGACGAGTCGAGTTTAACTACAACGGCAAGCGCGGCGACCTCTTCAGAGATATCACGGTCGAGCAGGCGCGCTGGGTCGGCGGACTGCTGTCGCGGTTGAGCGATCAGCAGATCAGCGATGCTTTCCGCGCCGCTAACTATAGCGCGGAAGAGATTCAACTGCTGACGCAAGCCTTCAAGAGCCGCGTCAACGAATTGATGTCGTTGCCACAGCAATAATCCGCTACCTGCGCGGAAGGCAAAAGGCAAAGGCTTGCCTTCCAATATGGTTTCGGTACAACCGGGCTTGCCCGTTGTATGAAACGGAGACGTGACGCCGCAGTCGCTGCAAGAGATTGGCCTGGCGACTGTGGCTGATGACCGCGCAAATTCTTGCATCTGCGCCGCTCTACCTGACCTGTAAATCACCTTACATTCACAACTCGCCGGCGACTCGCTGGTATGCGCGTTGCTCTATAAAACGTCTGTCAATAACATCCAGTGGGTTGGGAGGATCAACGTATGGCGAGTCTTGTGACAGGGTTATTTCGCTCGCGCGCTGACGCCGAGCGGGGAGTTGAAGATTTAATGCATTATGGCTGGTCGCGCGACGACATCAGCCTGTTGATGAGCGACGCAACACGCGGGCGCGAGTTCGGGTTGGCAATGGCGACTAAAGCGCCCGAAGGCGTAGCGACCGGAGCGACGATTGGCGGTGTGCTCGGCGCCATCGCCGCAGGGTTGGTCGCGCTCGGCGTCATCGCTGTGCCGGGGATCGGGCTGGTCGCTGCCGGGCCGATTGTCGCGACGCTGGCGGGTTTGGGCGCAGGTGCGGCAGCCGGCGGCTTGACCGGCGCGCTCATCGGGATGGGCCTGCCCGAGCATGAAGCCAAGTTTTATAACGAAGAGATTGAGCGCGGCAGCATCCTGGTCGGCGTCTACACGCACGACGACCGCGCCGACCAAGCGCGCAAGATTCTCGAAGCCGCCGGCGCCGAGAAAGTAAAGTAGCTTTTATCACGCAACGGTTTTCGATAACGAGCCGAGGAGAGGGTGACTCGAAAACCACTGCACCAGCCGGGAGAGCCGGACAGGTGACGCGCGTTCGTTGGAGATCGAATTCATGGCGCGTCGGTTCGCGCTCTCCCGCATCATTTTTGAGGAGCCATGAGCAGAAACAATCCCAACATCGAAGACCCGGCAGGAGGCGGCGGCGCTACCAACCCGGACGTTGATTCGCCGCCGGCAGACCCGATTGACGAGCCGCTGCCGCTGCCGCCGGATGCTGACCCGCAATCGCCGCCACGGATTCCGCCCGATCAGCCCGGCTTGCCCGAAGGCGAGCCCGAGCCGCAGCCGATTGGCGACCCCGCGCCGAGCGAGCCGACGCGGCTGGTGTGAGGAAGAAAGATCAGGGGCTAGAGATCAGAGGCCATGAAAGGGAAAGGGCCGCTTCACATGAAGCGGCCCTTTCCCTTTCACAGGAGGAGTGATCTGGGCGATGGAGGAACGGTTGTTGTCGCCGGACTACTTGTTCAAAACTTGAACCTGACCCACCTGAACCTTCTTCCAGTAATCCTCGACATAATCTTTCATCGCGCCGTGGCCCCAGCGAGTGTAGAAGTCATAGTTTTTCATCTCGCTGTAGGTGCGGTCGTAATCCCAGCCATAAAGCGTCATGCGGTAGACCGCGCCCGCCACGCCCGTGCGGTGACGTCCGCCGGCGCAGTGGACATAGAACGCGCCCGTCGCCGGGTCGGCGGCCAGCTTCAAGAACTGCTGAATCTGCTCTTCTTTGGGATAGTGCGTGTCGCTCATCGGGATGTTGACATAATGCAGCCCGAGCCCTTCGGCGACGCTTTTTTCGTAGCCGGTCGGATCGTCGCGCAGGTCAATGATCGTTTTGATGCCGAGCGCCGCGAGGTCTTTGATATCTTCGGCTTTCGGCTGCGCGCCGCGATAAAAGCGCTCGTCCATCTGGCCGAAGTTCTTGATACGAATCTTGGAAAACTTGTCTTGCTGGTCAGAGCGCGCGCTGGCTATGGCGGTGATCGAGAGGGTGAATGCCAGCGCAAGCGTGATCGTTTGCAAACGTCTTGACATGAATTGGCGAGTTGTCTGCTTCATCCTTTGTCTCCTCTACCCTGCAATTCGTTACTTCTAAGGGGCGCGTCTTACGGATTCGCCCCGCGCCGATCAGGTTGCTACCCCATTCCAGCCCCGTCGGCTCGTTGTTATTAGGATGATTTTATTATACCACCGGCGGCCCGTCATGCACCTTGTGAAATTGTTGCGCGCCGATCCAGGGCGCTGCCGAGGCGGCCATAAGCATCAATCATTCTGCTCAACCATGTCAGTCACTCTGATGTTGATTCTCTGGCCTATGCCGACGGACCCTGCGCATCCCATCCCGGCAGGGACGCCGGCATGCCGGGATTGGGTAATCAAACCGTTGATTTCAAGCGAATAGCCGCGACGGTGTCGCCGTGGCCCTGGGTTTGCGATAGCACGCGTGGCGACCTGAAGTGGACGGTGCCATTCTCTAGCGGTCGAGCAAGCTGTCTCCAGCCGTCTCCGAGACGCCGAGAAAACGACATAAGGTGTTTATTTCTATGTTCAGTGTTGTAGCTATCTCTCTGTCTAAGCATAATCGCCAAAGGAGCCGCGGCGGTGAAGCCGGTTTCGGAGTAATGGAACTTACCATCGTCGTGGCGATCATTGCCCTCCTTGCCACCACCTCGCTGATTATCTTCGGCAAGTCGCGGGCGCGTTACCAGTTGCGTCAGCAGGCGCAGAACATCGCCTGGCAGATCGAGCGGGCGCGGATGCTCGCGGTCAAGGACTGTCAAACCTTGACGCTCGGCTGCACCGCGAACAACACGGTCTTTGGGCTGACATGCAGCACCTGTGACGGCGCCAAGAGCGAGCTGCCCGCCTATACGATTCCCGGCACCGTGACGCTGTCGGCTTATCCGACCATCACCATCAAAGGCAATGGCACGCTGCAAGCCACCAGCGGCGGCACGGCGCTTACCAGCTTGACGCTCAGCGACGGTCAGGGCCGTCAGGTGATACTGATGCTGAGCAACGCGGGCCGGGTCACGATCAGTGAGTGATATTTACAGTGGATGAGCTCGGCGCAGCAAAGGGGATGTGATGATGACAAGCACCAGACGACCGACCCCCTGCCGCTCTAAGGAAGCCGGCGTTTCGTTGATTGAGCTGTTAATCAGCATGAGCGTCCTCGCCGTGGTGGTCGGGGCGCTGGCTCAGGGTCTGACGCTCGGCGTCCGCATGAACACCGACAGCAAGGCGGGCGTCTCCAGCCTCAATCTCTGCAAGCGTGTCCTCGAAAAAGTAAAAAGCCAGGTGCAATACTCGCAGGCGAGTTTCGACGCGGCGACGACGAATAACAACTTCAATAGGGCCTTCTACACAGACGCCGATGGCATAGAGATCACCGACAACTCGGCGGGCAATTTCAAGGTGACGACGGCGGTAAGCGATTGGACAGACAGCGGCGGCACCAGCCTGAGCGCCACCGACGCCAATGGGGTTTCGCACGTCATGGTCAAGGTGCTGACCGTCACCGTGCATACCCAGCAGAACGCCGCCAGCAACTCTAACAACACGTCGCGCGATGTGGTCTTCAGCGTCGAGATGGTTCGTCCGGCGTCCTAGGAGGAGTATGAGAGAGCCGACGGAAGCGGGATTCTCCTTAGTCGAATTGATGGTGGCCATCGGCCTTCTGCTGGCGGTGCTGGGCGCGACGCTGTGGTTCTTCTCAAAGGGCCAGACGGTCTATAGCGACGAGCGCGCCACCCTCGATATGGCGCAGGACTTGCGCACGGCATTCGACCGCTTCACCGACGAAGTGCGCATGGCGGGCGCCGGCCTGCCGGGCTATCACGGCGTCGTGAGCGGCTCGGTCGACACGTTGATCGTGCGCGGCGACTTCAACAACACGACAACGACGATCACTTCGCTCGGGGCCAACACCGGCGGCATCTTCTCTGTAGGCACGACCAGCGGGTTCGCCATCGGCCAGACGGTCTCCTTGCTCAATTCCGTCTCCGGCGCTTGCGCCCTCGCTAAAATCACCGCGGTCGGCGCGGTTGCCAATACCATCGCCGTTGACTCCAGCGACCTCCTGCCGATCACTTCCGGCGCCGACATCAGCAACTTTGGCCCCGGCACGATCATCAGCGTGATCGAGCGCCGGACTTATAAGGTCATCACCGCTCAGAATGATTCGCGTTATGGAGCCGTCACCCGCACGACCGCTTACGAAGACACACAGTCCGCCGGCTCGATCATCTCGGCTGAAGAAGTGATTGCCCGTAACGTGCTGACCACGAGCGGGACGGTCGGGTTAACCTTTACCTACCTGGATGCGATTGATGACCCCGTCGCCTTTGATCCCGCGAGCGGCTTGATTGATTCGACCAGAGTGGCCAAGGTGCAGATTGATCTGCAAGCGCGCACTCAGGGGCAGGATTTAGAGAGCGGCAAGTATAGAACGTTGAAGCTTATCGCACTGATACAGGTACGCGGCCAGTACATCCCGGCAGTGGGATTCTAACAGCGGCTCGCGGAAGGAGGACGGATCATGAATAACCAGCCACAGACCGAGCGCAAGAACGAGCGGGGCGTCGCCCTGGTGACCTGTCTTCTGCTGACCCTATTGCTGTCGTTGCTGACGGCGGCCATGTTAATGGCTTCGACGACCGACGTGTTAATCAGCGGCAACGATATACGGACGAATCAGGCATTCTACGTTGCCGAATCCGGCGTCCATCGCGCCGCCGGCTGGTTCACCTCGAAATTCGGTGCTGATCCGAACACCGGCCTCTACGTCCTGCCGGCGCAATACGCGTCGAACACGGCGGGCGCCGCCGGAAAGCTCAGCTACACCAACACGCCCTTCTTTCAGAGCGCCGCCGGCGCGACTTCGGCTGAGCAAACCATTCCGACGTCGGTCAAGGTGTTGAACAGCAACGTTCTGAAAAATGTCGTCCTTGCCGGCGACAGCAGCAACACCTACCCGGCGAGCTACAGCTTGAGTGCCAATGATTCGTCGGGGGCGCCAACGACCTTCAGCTATACCTAGGTGGTCAATGACTTCGCCGGCAAGCTCTACAATCAGACGGAAGGGCAAGGCCGCTTTTCGATTAAAGCCATCCTGGTTTCAATCGTCCCGCCTAGCAGCTTGAAACCTGGAAGCGTCACCTGGCTGATTCAGTCCACCGGCACGATCAACCGCGGCAACACCACGATAGCCAGCGCCACGCTCTGGGCTTACATCTCGGCAACGGCGACGCCGATCACCCAGACGGTCAGCACGAGCGCCGTCACGCAACAGGCGGACGCCGGCCCCGGCCTCGTTGCCAGAGGCATGATCGACATGAGCGGCGGAGGCCGCATTGATAGCTATCGCTCGTCGTTGGGGCCTTACGGCGGCTCGCTGTCGGCGAACACCTATCCCGGTCAGATTGGCCGATCCAATATCGGCTCCAGAGGTGATCTGCGCACCAACAACGAATTCATCAACAATCAATGGGGCTACATCGATGTGAGCACAGGCACCATCACCGGCCAGGCCTATGCGACGCTCCAATCGCCTTACCTGCTTCAGCCCTCCGGTTTTCTGGCAATAGACATTGATCTGACGGGGAACAAGGTCAAGGACGGTCACGGAAGCTCTTTTTCACTGAGCAGTGAGCATTTCGGAGAATCGCCCTTAATCTTCAACGATGTGCCTCCGCCTCCCGCGCCATCGGGAACCACCGATTATACCTGGAGCAAGAATCAGGCGGGCACGCTGCCTGCGGGCAGTTATGATGACATCACCGTCACTCATGGGTCGCTGACGATCCCGCCCGGCAACTATGGGACGATCACCACATCGGGGCCTGCGACCATTTATCTAGGGACGCCGGGGCAAACGACGGTTTATAACCTGCAATCGCTCAGCACCGCCGCCTCAAGCAATATCGTCTTCAAAGGGCCTGTGACCTTCAACATCGCCGGCAGCTCGACGATGAGTGCCAGCAGCGGTCTACAAGACCCGAATCTGAAGCCGACAGACATTCACTGGAACTTTACCGGCGGCCCCAGTCAGACAGTAACGCTCAGCGGCAACGCCAATACCTATGGCATCTTCTACGCGCCGCACAGCCAGTTGAACATCAGCGGCAGCGGCGATTTTTATGGCTCTTTTGTTGGCCAGAGCGTCAGGATCAGCGGCAGCGGCGCCGTCCACATCGACGAAGATGCCGCGAGCGGCGTCCTCACCACGGTGGTCGCGGCGACCACCTCGACCAACATCATCGGTTATAGCGCGACCAATTTCAGCCTTTGGCGAATCACCCAGGCGATCAACTAGCCAGCGCGGTCGGCATAGGACATCCTTCACTGTCGTATGCCGACCTGCGAGAGCATGAAGGCGTAATCGAAGGCGGTGTCGCGCAACGCGTCGTAACGGCCCGACGCGCCGCCGTGGCCGCCGCCGCCGAGCTTGATGCGGAAGAGCAGCGGGTTGTTGTCGGTCTTCATCGCCCGCAGCCGCGCCACATATTTCGCCGGCTCCCAGTACATCACCTGCGAATCGTTCAGCGACGTGCGCACAAGGATCGCCGGATAGCGCTTCGCTTCGATGTTGTCATAGGGCGAATAGCTCCGCATGTAATCGTATTCGGCTTTGACCTTCGGGTTGCCCCACTCCTCGAACTCGCCGACCGTCAGCGGCAAAGACTCATCGAGCATGGTGTTCATCACGTCAACGAAGGGGACGTAGACGACTGCCGCCTTGAACAGCTCCGGGCGCATGTTCAAGACCGCGCCCATCAGCAAGCCGCCGGCGCTGCCGCCGGTGATAATCAAGCGGTCGCTTGAGGTGTACTTCTCGGCGATCAAATGCTCCGCCGCCGCGATGAAGTCGGTGAAGGTGTTCCGCTTCATCATCATCTTGCCCTGGTCATGCCAGACTTCGCCCATCTCGCCGCCGCCGCGGATGTGCGCGATGGCGTAGATGAAGCCGCGATCCAAAAGGCTGAGGCGCGGGATCGAAAAATTGATGTCCAACGAGATGGCATACGCGCCATAGCCTTGCAGCAGCAGCGGGCGCTGGCCATCGCGCTGCAAGCCTTTCTTGTAGACCAGCGACACAGGGATGCGCGTGCCGTCCGCTGCCCGCGCATAGACGCGCTCGGCCTGGTACTGCGCCGGGTCAAAGCCGCCCAGCACTTCCGTGCGCTTGCGTAAAACGCGCTGGCGCGTCTTCATGTCGTAATCGTAAACCGATGCCGGCGTCGTGAACGACACGTAGTTGAAGCGAAACGTGCTGGTGTCGTACTCAGGCCCGGCGGCGGGGAAGGCCGCGTAGACCGCTTCCGGCATATCGATGACGTGCGACTCGTTGGTGTTGAACTCGTTGACGCGCAACTGCGGCAGGCCGTCGCGGCGCTCGTAAGCGACATAGTAATCCTTAAAGAAATCCATGCCGGCGAGCAACACTTCGGGGCGGTGCGCGATGACTTCGCGCCAGTTCTTCTTCCGCGGATCATTGATGGGCGCGGCGACCAGGCGGAAATTCTTCGCGCCTTCGTTGGTGCGAATGTAGAACGAATCGCCGTGATGGTCGGCGTAGTAACGATGCTCCGGCTCGCGCGGCAGCAGCAACCGCGGCGCGTCGTCGGGGCGGTCGGCGGCGATAGCGCGGACTTCCGTAGACTTGTAGCTGCCGCTGGTCACGAAGATGAATGCTTTGCTGCGCGACCGCGCCGCGTCGAGGTCGAACAGCTCGTCTTTCTCTTCGTAGATCATCTCGGCGCTCGCGCCGAGGCGCTGGCGGTAGAGCTGAAAGGAGCGCTTGGTCGTCGCGTCTTCGACCGTGTAGAAGAGCGTGCGATTGTCGCGCGCCCAGTTGAGCGAGGTGACGCGCTCGGCGGTGTCGGCCATCAACTGGCCGGTGCGCAGGTCTTTGACCTGTAGCTTGAACTGGCGGAAGCCCGTGGTGTCTATCGAGTAAGCCAGCAGGTTGCCGTCGTCGCTCACCGCGGCCGGGCCGAGCCCGAGGAACTTCAAGCCCTTCGCCAGCTCGTTGAGGTCGAGATAGACCTCTTCTTTCGCGTCGAGGCCGCCGCGCTTGCGGCAGAGTATGGGATATTGCTTACCCTGCTCGGTGCGCGAGTAATAAAAATAATCGCCGTTCTTGTAAGGCACACCCGCGTCGGTCTCCTTGATGCGCTCGACGAACTCTTTGTAGAGCGCCTCTTGAAACCCCTCGGTCGGCTTCATCACGGCGTCGGTGTAAGCGTTTTCGGCTTCAAGGTGAGCCAGCACTTCAGGATTATTCTTCTCCCGCATCCAGGCATAATCGTCAAAGAGCGTGTCGCCGTGGATGGTCGTGGTCTTTGGTGACTTCCTGGCCACGGGCGGTTTGACGGAGTGGTTCTCTTGCGCAGTGGTCATCAGCGTATTTCCCATAGAGAACAGAGTCAGAAAGATTAAGCCGGCCACCCATCTTTTCATATCTCTTCCGCTTGCCATGACAATCAGTCTGGCGCGCGTCGAACGCGGCGCAAATCTCGCGCGTGATCATTTGAGATATCGCCTCAGCCGCGCGCGCGATGGCTTTCCATCATGCGCACGAAGCGGTCGAACAGGTGCGCCGGGTCGTGCGGGCCGGGGCCGGCCTCCGGGTGGTACTGCACTGAATAGACCGACCATTCGCGGTGGCGCAAACCTTCGACGGTGTTGTCGTTGAGGTTGATATGCGTCACTTCGCAGTCTGCCGGCAGCGTGTCTGCATCAACGGCGAAGCCATGATTCTGCGCCGTGATCTCGACGCGCCCCGTCGCCAAATCCTTCACCGGCTGGTTGCCGCCGTGATGCCCAAAGGGCAGTTTGTAAGTACGGCCACCGACGGCCAGGCCGAGCAATTGGTGACCCAGACAGATGCCGAAGATGGGGTAGCGCCCAAGCAGCTTGCGCAGGTTGGCGATCACGCCGGTGAGCGGCTCAGGATCACCCGGCCCGTTCGATAGCCAGATGCCGTCGGGCTTTAACGCCATGACGTCTTCGGCGGAGGTGTGCGCCGGCACCACGGTTACGCGGCAGCCGAGCGCCGCCATATTGCGCAGGCTGTTGTACTTCAAACCGAAGTCGTAAGCGACGACGTGAAAGCGCGGCGCCATCGCCAGCGGTCCCGGCGCGACCTGCTCGTCGGGCTTGACCTGTGGATGCAACAGACGCGGCGAGCCGTAAGCCGACGCCTGGTCATCCGTCCAAACGTAAGATTCCTTACAGGTCACCACCGAGGCGAGATCGAGGCCGACCATCTCCGGGGCGCGGCGGGCACGCTCGACCGCCGCCTGCTCGCCGGTCTCGTCGGTTGACAGACAGCCGCGCATCGAGCCGCGCTCGCGGATGTGGCGGACGAGGGCGCGCGTGTCAATGTCAGAGATGCCGGGAATGCCGGCTTGCTCCAGATAGTCGTCGAGCGACAGGTCAGCCCGCCAGTTCGAGACCGTGCGCGACAACTCGCGCACGACGAAGCCTTCGGCAAAGACGCGGCGGGCTTCGATGTCCTGATGGTTGACGCCATAGTTGCCGATCAGCGGGTAAGTCATGGTGACGATCTGGCCGCAGTATGAAGGGTCTGTGAGAATCTCTTGATAGCCGGTCATCGCCGTGTTGAACACGACCTCGCCGGTCACCGCCAGGCGCGCCCCGAAGCCGCGCCCGCGCCACACTCTTCCGTCTTCAAGCGCGAGTATTGCTTCCAATGCTCCCTCTCTCGAATCGTTAATCGGCAGCCGCTCAGTCGCCCAAGTGGGTCTGCATGCGGCGGGCGGCTGTTGCGGACTTAACGCAAACTTTTATTATCCATAACCGCGCGCCTTACCGCTACCGGTCGGCGGCGAGCGAGCGCAGAAAGGCTTCGGCGTCGCTCACCCAGCGTTTTTCGGTGCGGTACTTATAAGCCGGCGCGGTGCGCGCCGCTTCGATGCAGGCGCGCATCTCGGCGGCGGCTTCTTCCGAGCGACCGAGCTGCGCCAGCACGAGCCCGTAGCGGTAATGGCCCTCGGCGTCCGAAGGCCGGCGGGCCAGGAAGCGCTCGAAGGCGGCGGCGGCGTCTACGGTCTGCCCGGCCTCGAAATAGGTGCGCCCGACCTCGCGCCAGACCTCGCTCTGACTGTGGTCCTGGTTACGCTGAACGACGGCGTCGAAATGCTGGATGGCTTCGCTGAAACGGCCCTCCTCGCGGCTGATGCGGCCAAGCTGGTAGTGCGCGTCGGTTTCGTTCTGATCGATCTCGACGGCGCGGCTGAAACTGCGGCGCGCTTCGTCGAGCTGGCCGCGCTGTTGATAGATCAGCCCGAGGTTGTAATGCGCCGAGGCGTCAGCCGGATTGAGCGTGGCGATTTCGAGGTGGCGCTTGAAGTCTTCGCGGGCGCGCTGCTGGCCGATCAGGTCGCCGAAGAAATTCCTGAGCAGCAGGATGAACATGATCAGCAGGAAGGGCGAGCTTAGCAATCGCAGCAGCGCGCCCGGAACGACGATCAGCACGGCAAACGAGCATGCGCCGATGGCCGTTGCGCCGATGGCCTGGCCGGCGCTCAACCGCAAAGCCGCGTACAGCGCGAAGACCATCAGGAAAAGAAAGTAGGGCACCGGCGCGTATTGCAAGACGGTTCCGGCTATCTGCCGGTACTCAGCGCCCGGCTGATAGATCAGCGCCGCCGGAATGGTCATCAGCAGGTTCGCCGCCGCCCAGGCGTAAAGCGCGCAACTGACCAGCGGCGCGTACTCCTGCCGCAGTCGCACGCTGAAACTGGCGCGACGGTCAAGCAGGTTGGCCGCGAGTATGCACGCCGGCGTGAAGACGACGATGAGGAAGAAGATCGGCGAGGCGCTTGCCGCAAGGCGGCTCAGGCAGCGGACGAAGAGAAAGATAATCGGCGCCACCATTCCCGGCTGGCTCGGGCGGGCGTTCATTGCGGTGAAGCTGCGCAAGAGGTCGCGGCTCAGAATATCACGGTAAAGAAACGTCGCGAGCAGCGCCAACAGTGCGCCGAAGATGTAAGGCGCCGCCGCCGCGATTTCCGCCATGCCGCGCGACGGGTTGTAGAGCAAGGTCAGAAGCGGTTTGAGTCTAAGACGCATCAGTAATCAGGAGGCAGGAGGCCGGAGGCAGGAGGCAGTTTGCCAAGCTCCGTTAGGAGCGCGATGTTTATAGTCATCGAGTCGGCTTGTGCTTCAAGCTCGGTAGGAGCGGCATCTAGACATTGCGCCCCTACGGGGCTTGGTTCTTGTTTATCCCCGGTGACTATAAACATGGCGTCCCTACGGGACTGAAAACTGCTTCCTGCTTCCTGCCTCCTCCTTCACTGCTGTTCCGGGTCGTAGTCGGCGGTCGAATCGAGCGATCCCATGCGCTGCAAAGGCCAGTAGCGGAACATGGCTTTGCCGTAAATATATTTTTCCGGCACCAGACCCCACGAGCGGCTGTCATTCGACATGTCGCGGTTATCGCCCATGACGAAGTAATAATGCTGCTTGATGTTCTTCCAATCCTCGCGCACGCTGGCCCAGCGATTGCGCGCCATCTGGTTGCGCTCCGGGGCGAGATAGGATTCATCGAGCGGCACGCCGTTGATCGTCACGCGACCGAGCGCGTCCATATCGATGCGTTCGCCCGGCAATCCGATGATGCGCTTGATGAACGATTTGCTCGGGTCGTCCGGGAACCAGAAGACGATGATGTCGCCGCGCTGGATGGCCTCGAAGTTGTACTTGAACTTGTTGACGAAGATGCGCTCTTCGTTTTCAAGGCGCGGCTGCATCGAGGTGCCTTCGACTTTGACGGGCTGGACGACGAAGACGACGATCAGCACCGCCATCACCGCCGCGAAGATGATGTCGCGGGTGATCGATTTAATCTCTGACCACAGGCCCGCCGAGGTCACGGGCTCTTCGGGCAGAATGACTTCGATGTCGGTATCGTCTTCGGGAGCAATGCCGGGATAGATGCTTGGCTTCATAGGCGTAGAGAGAAACGTTGCTGAGCTTCAAAAAGATTCAAAATAAAGGTTACGTTCAGGCTTCCGGCTTTGTCAATGGGCCGGTAGTGGGGTAATCCTCTGCTGATATACATGCCAGCTTCCGCCCGTCAACACATGTCAGCGAAAGAAAAAGCGGCGAGTTATTACACCCGCCGCTAAACTCGCTACCTATCTTTTCGGCTTCTGCCTCTGAGATGGAGCGTGATGCTCACCCCAAGAAGAAGAAGCTCAACTATGCGAAGGGCTAGTTCTAGCTCTAGCATAGCGCCTCCTTTCTTGGAGGTATTGCCATAAGTAGTGGCGTGCTTACCCTACGCCCGCGCCAAAGGAATGTCAATCACACAGGGGACGGGCTTTACGGCTTTCCCCACAAGTCCTCAAGGGCTTTAAAATAGACTGAGCAGATACGCTCGATTTCCTCATCAGTGGTTCTGTCTTTGAAGACCACTTTAAGGATGATGATAAGCAATTGCTCTGGTGTGACCTCTATTGGCCTTTGCCCGTTGCTTTCAAATGGCTTATCCGTCGGCCCCATATTGATCCACAGCATACTACAGGAAGGGCTAATTGTCACTTATTTCCTGTAGACGCATTTCCTGCATTCGGCTGAAATGAATGAATCAAACGCAAGGGGAAGCCAACCATTAAAGAGCGGTTCGGCGCGGCAGTCAGGAAACGACGGCACGAGCTTGGCATCTCACAGGAAAAGCTCGCGGAGCGTTCGGGGCTGCATCGCACCTACGTTGCCGACATTGAGCGCGGCATTAGGAATGTCTCGATTGAGAATGTCGAGAAGTTGGCGTGCGCTTTGGAGATTAGTATTTCAGCCCTGTTTGCCGGGTACAACGTGGACAGCTAGGGCTTTTGTAATTCTACACGCTCAACAACACGCATTTCAGACGCTACCCGAGATGGAGGCGCACGAAAAGTACGAGCGGCTAGAGCGCGAAGCCCGCTCGAAACGACAAGCCGAGCTTGCTCGCCTGGCAAGGGTCACGATGGATCAAGCCATCCAGACCGCAACCAATCAACAGGGCGGAAAAGTTCTGGAATGCACGCTCGTCGGCGAACACTGGGAGGCGCCCGACAAGCTGGGGAAAGACGGCGTGATTTTTTATCACGTCGTCGTGTTATCCGGCGACCAGGCGAGCCCGACGGTGACGCATTACTGGGTCAACGCCCTTGACGGAAACATCTTCAAGACCGAGAAAGAGTAGCGCCACTGAAGCGCCGGCACGCCACCATCCGAGCGCCGGCACCGCCGCGCAGTCGTCAACTTCTGCGCCACTGCGGTGCCGGCCATGTCTCCCGCCAGACTTCGATGCGCGCATTAACCTGAACCTCCCGCTGACCGGTCGTTTCAACGACGCCGTAAACGAACTTCGACCAACCGTTGAATTGACAGCCATAGATGCCGCCGCATAGAGTCTGAACCGATGATGCAGACCGACCAGCGCGCGGGTATCGAAGACGCTTCCGTGGAAGCGTTGCGCCGCCACGTCTACGGGCAATCGTCGCTTAACCACTTCAACTGGCGCGAGCGGATCGTCATCCGCGCCGCCGACCTCTTCTTCTTCATCCTGATTCGAGTGATTTGTTCGACGGTGCGCTGGGAGGCGCATGGCGCCGAGCATCTCACGGCCATTCACGCGAGCGGCCACCGGGCGATCTTCACTTCGTGGCATGCGTGCATCTTTGGCGCGACATGGTTCTGGCGCGGGCGCGGCATCGTCGTGATGTCGAGCCGCAGCCGCGATGCCGAATATACAGGGCGCTTCATCAAGCGCTTCGGCTACGGCACGGCGCGCGGCTCGGCGACGCGCGGCGGCCAGCGGGCGCTCTCGGAGATGGCCGCATGCCTGCTCAACGGCATGGACGCCGGCTTCACGATTGACGGCCCGCGCGGCCCGGCCTACCTTGCCAAGCCCGGAGCCGTGACCCTGGCGCGTCACACGGGCCAGGCCATCCTGCCTTTTCATGTCGCGCTAAGGCGCTACTGGGAGCTGCCCAGTTGGGATCGCCTGCAAATTCCCAGACCATTCACACGCGCCGCCGTCTTTGTCGCCGCGCCGATCTATGTGGCGCGTCACGCCCGCAAAGCCGAGACCGAAGTCCAGCAAGCCGCCTTGCAAGCGACCCTCGAACGCTTACGCCTTCAAGGCGAAGCCTGGCGCTGTGGTGAAAGCAACAGACAGAAGTAGCTTGCCGATTCTCTTTTTTGTCAAATTGACGAAAGCGCGTCGGGCAAGCTGACCGAAGGCAGCGCCTTTCCGCATCCGCCGAGGCGAATTAATGTTGTAAAACTTACAGATCGTTTTTTGTCTATGCGCGGCGCGCGGCTTGCAGTAAAATACCTTGCGACAATCGGAGACACGCGCTTTAACATTGCCGCTCCCCAAAGATTTAAGAAAAAAAATCAGCACAGGCGGCCGCTGAAAGCGGCCCGCCGACGAATAAAGTGCTGACCGGTTCGAGCGCCCCTGCCTCACAGAGAATAGAGGCTGTAATAACGCTCTCGCAGCGACCTGTTCGGTGCCGAAATTCTATGTGTGGGCCCCAGAGGGTGAGTGATGACAAAAGAGAGAAAGCTTTATATTTATCAAAACGCCGTGACGGTCGTCGGGCTGACGTTATGGGTGATGGCGCTGGCGCGGGTGGCCTGGGCTTATTCGCTGCGCGAGCAGATCACCATCCTGGCGCTGACGCCGGTCACGGTCGTCGTCGGCTTCTTCTCGCATCACGTCCATTTGCCCATTGGCAAGCGCTTCACGCGTGAGAAGGTTACGGTAACGTTGTCGGACGCCGTCGTGCTGCTGATCGCTTGCTGGGGCGGCGTCTTCCCGGCGGTGCTGGTGTCGGGGATCGAAGGCTTCACGTCGGTGGTGCGGACGCGGCGGCGGTGGTCGAGCTATCTCTTCTCGTCGGCCATTATGTCGGCGGGCGCAGGCATTAGCGCCGCCGCGCTCAACGCCGTCTTGCACTACGGCTTTCAGGAACCGAGTGGCGATGGGAAGTATCCGCTCCCAGCCGTCACCGTCGCCATTCTCGTCGGCAGCTTCGTACAGGTCGTCACCAACATCATCCTGCTATCAACGCTCATCGCCTTGCGCCACGGCCTGCCGGTCTTCGACCACCTGAAAGGCTTTCTCCGCGCGGCGCCGCTGTTTCTGCCGATCAGCGCCGCCAGCAGTGTGATGTACATCGCTTTTCAGCACAACCCGCTGGTCACCGCAGTCATCGGCGCGCCGGTGCTGCTATCGATCTATTTCAGCCACCATCAATACCAGGACGGCGTGCGCAAGCGCGTGGCGGTGATGGAAAATGCGCACCGCCAGACGATTGAAGCGCTGGCCGTCGCCATCAACGCCAAGGACGCCGTCACTCACGAGCATGTCATGCGCGTGCAGGTCTACGCCGCGGGCGTCGCCCGCCTGCTCGGCTGTAGCGAGATGGAAGTCGAAGCCTTGCGCGCGGGGGCGTTGCTGCACGACATCGGCAAGATCGCCGTGCCCGATTACATCCTCAACAAGCCGGGTAAGCTGACCGCCGCCGAGTTCGAAAAGATGAAACTGCACACGACGGCGGGGGCACAGATTCTCAGCCGCGTCGAGTTTCCTTATCCCATCGTGCCGGTCGTCCGCCACCACCACGAGCGTTGGGACGGCAAGGGTTACCCCGACGGCTTGAAAGAAGAAGAGATTCCGCTGACGGCGCGCATTCTCTCGGTGGTTGATTGCTTCGACGCGGTGCGCGAAGACCGCCAGTATCGCAAGGGGCTGACGCGCGACGAGGCCATCCAGTTGATTATGGAAGGCAGCGGCACGCAGTACGACCCGCGCATCGTCGGCACTTTTATTGCGCACCTGCCGGAGTTCGAGGCCGAAATCCAGGCGGCGCGCGACAAGCCGCTGCCGACGTTTGGCATCGAGGCGACGGAAAAATTATCTGAAGCCGCCCTTCAGGTGCCGCCCGCCGCCGGGTTTGCCGAAGAGAAGAAAGAAGAGGCGGCGGGCGTCGGCCACGACGAGGTGAAGGCGCTCTGTGATCTGGCGCAAGTCGTTATCCAGGCGCGCGGCTATGAAGCGATGCTGGCGGCGTTCACCGAAAAACTGCGGACGGTGGTGCCTTATGACACCTGCGCCCTCACCCTGATTGCGCCGGAAACCGGCGAGCCTCGCGTCGTCTACGCGGCGGGCGCGCACGGGGCCTTGCTTGAGGGGCGGCGCATCGGCATGGGCGAAGGCGTTACCGGCTGGGTGCTGGCGAATCGCAAAGCCTTTGCCAACACCGACCCGAAACTCGATTTGCCGTCATCGCTGGCGGAGAGGTTCAGCGAGTATCGCACGCTGGCGGCCTTCCCTGTGCTGCGCGACAAGCAGCGCTTCGGCGTGGTGACGCTCTATTCGTCTCGGCTGACGGTCTACACGACGGATCAGCAACGTTTGCTCGAAGAAGCGGCGGCGCTGCTCGGCGCCGCCCTGTCGTCGAGCGGCGAGGCGGCGCTGCCGGAGATGCAGCAAGCGCCGCGCGAGATGGCCATCGCGCCGCTACAGGTCGCCGTGGTCGAGTCCGAGCTTAAGCATTAGAGCGGTATTCAATCAGGTGTGGCGCAATCTGTTAGATTACGCACGGACTCGCGCAATCTAACAGATTGCGCCACAAGGCAAGGCAATCCGCTATAGGCCAGCGTCTGTATCATTCATGACAAAACCCGCGCTTTGAGCCGCGCACGAACTGAATCAGCTCATTGACGTTGGCGTCGTTCATCTGACCCAACTGCTGCAAGGCTGCGTCGAGCGGCAAGCCGGCGCGCAGCAGCAAGCGATACGCTTCCTTGAGCGCCCGCAGCTCGCTTGCCGTGAAGCCGGCGCGGCGCAATCCAACGACGTTCAACCCGCAGGCCCGCCCCGGCACGCCATCCGTGGTCACAAACGGCAGGCAGTCCTGAACGATCTTCGCGTTGCCGCCAATCATCGCCAGCCGCCCCAGCCGGCAGAATTGATGCACGACGACACCGCCTGAAATGAAGACCCGGTCGCTGATCTCCAGGTGACCGGCGAGCGCGACATTGTTGGCGAGGATGACGCGCTCGCCCAGGCGGCAATTGTGCGCAACGTGCGCGTAAGCCATCAGGTAGCAATCCGAGCCGATCACCGTCGCCGACCCCGGCTGCGTGCCGCGATGAATCGTCACGCCTTCGCGTATCGCACAGCGGTCGCCGACGCGCACATGGCTTTCGCAGCCCGTGAAGGAGAGGTCTTGCGGCTCGCCGCCGATGATGGCGCCCTCATAAATCACATTGTCGCGGCCAAGCGTCGTGAAGCGCTTTACGCAGGCGTGAGCGCGAATCTCTGTGCCGGCGCCAATCGTCGTGTCGCTTTCGATAATGGCGTAGGGACCGACTGTGACATCAGCGCCGAGTTGCGCGCCGTCGTGGATGATCGCTGTCGGGTGAATCTTCATGGCGACAGCGTACTATACGGACGGCGGCGGCGAGAATCAATGCGCGCCGCGCAAGCGTCCGCCCGCGTTGAGAGATTTGCTTTGCGCGGCGGCAGACTGTTACATTGCCTCTGTCAGCCAATTTCGTTCAGTCAAATCATTCATTACAGAAGCTCGTCGAATTCTCCCGGTTAACTGGTTTCTTATCAAAGGAGGAGACTGCGATGTCAAGAGATGTGCGAACCGTTTTATCGATTGTTTTGACCGCTGTGCTGCTGACCGTCGCCGCGCTGCCGGCGCTCGGGCAGACGCGGCGGCCAACGGCGCGCCCTGCGCCGGCGGCCAAGCCGTTGCCGCCGCCGCCCGCGCCCGCCACGCCTTACGATCAAGGCTATGCGCGCGGCTACGATGCCGGCTTCAAGGCGGGCCAGGACGATTACGGTCGCGGCACGCCGCGCGACCTGCGCAACAACCAGGTATTTCAGAATCGTGAGCAGAATTACGATCCGAAACTCGCCGACTCTGAAGAGTACCGGCAGGCTTACACGCTCGGCGTCGAATTCGGCTATATGGACGGCTACTATGGGCGCTCGCGCAACCCTGTGTCGCCGACGAACGGTGCGGTGCTGGCCAAGGCGGCGGCGCTCGCGGCAGCGCAGCGGGCGCGCCGCGAGGGACAGCGCGATGAGAACCGGCGCGATGACCAGGCGCGCAACGAGCCGCGCCGTGATGACCCGCGCCGTGACGAGCCGCGCCGTGACGAGCCGCGCCGTGACGACTCGCGCCGTGACGCCCGCCCTAGCGTGCCGCTCGACATTCCAGCGGGCACGCAGCTCAACCTGCGGCTGACTTCGCGGATTGACTCGAAGCAGAATCGGCCGGGCGACCGCTTCACCGCCGAAGTCACGACGCCGGGCGCGTACGAAGGCGCGATTGTCGAAGGCCACATTGATAAGCTCAATCCGTCGGGCAAAGTGAGCGGGCGCACAGAGCTGGCGCTGGCCTTTGATTCGATTCGGCTGCGTGACCGCGGTGCCGATTTGACGGCGAGCCTGGAAAAGATCATCGAATCCGAGACCGTCAAAGAAGTGGACGAGGAAGGTAACGTCAAGACCGGCAGCCGCACCAAAGAGTCGCAGACGCGCGGCGCGATTGGTGGCGCGGCAGGCGCGATCATTGGCGGCATCGCCGGCGGCGTCAAAGGCGCGGTCTTGGGCGCAATCATCGGCGGCGCCGCAGGCGTCGGCACCGTCTACATCGAAGGCAACAAACAACTGATCCTCGACCCCGGAACCGAGATGGTCATTCGCACAGAGCGCAGCCGCGCCCGTTAGAAAGGCAAAAGTAAAAAGGCAAAAGGTCGGCAGGGGAATGAATAGATAGGATCGGGTGCTTTCGTCGGTGCCTCTTCTTATCTATTGATCCGGCTCCGCACTTTTGCCTTTTGCCTTTTTACTTTTGCCTTTTGCCTTCTGAAATAAGTATTGCCCTTTAAATCCGCCTGACGTATCTTGTCGATGCTGCTGCGGCGGCTGCCCTCGCTGTCCCAATGCCTGCCCCTTTGCCGGTTCCAGACCCCACGCGACCTTCGCATACTTTCGCTCGTAGAGCGCATCCCTGGAGTCAAGAATGAGTTTCTTCGACCTCACGCCGATCCTCGAAAAAATGCTCGCGGCGGCGGAAAACATCTCCGACTTGAACTTCTCCGTAGGCCGCCCGCCGCAGGTCGAAATTAACGGCAAGCTTACGCCCGTCGAGATCAAAGGGCTGCGCAGCCTGGCGGCTTATCACACAGAGATCATTGCCATGGCGTTGCTCGAAGGCAACACCGACGCCGCGCGCCGATTGATCCAGACCGGCTCGACCGATATCAGTTACGCCATACCGGGCAAGGTGCGGTTCCGCGTCAATATCTTTAAGCAGCGCGGCTCGGTCTGCATCGTCATGCGGGTTATTCCGACGAGTGTGCCGACAGTTGAAAGCCTCGGCCTGCCAACCGCGCTCAGCGATATTTCACACTTGAAGAACGGCATCGTGCTGCTGACCGGGCCAACAGGGTCGGGCAAATCTTCGACGCTCGCCGCGATCATCGATAAGATCAACCAGGAATACAGCTATCATATCGTCACTATCGAAGACCCGATTGAGTTTTTGCATTCACACAAGAAATCAACGATCAACCAGCGCGAGCTGGGCACCGACACGCCGTCGTTTGCGCTCGGATTGCGCGCCGCGCTCAGGCAAGCGCCAAAGGTCATCCTGGTCGGCGAGATGCGCGACATGGAGACCACCGAGATCGCCCTCGAAGCGTCCGAGACCGGCCACCTGGTGTTATCCACCTTACACACGACCGATGCCTCGAAGACCGTCAACCGCATCATCGGCATCTACCCGAAGAGCGAAGAGCATGTCATCCGCACGCGGTTGGCGAATTCGTTCCGCTACATCGTCTCGCAGCGCCTGCTGCCGCGCGCCGATGGCAGCGGGCGGATTGCGGCAGTCGAGATGTTGAAAGGGACGCCGCGCACCCGCGAGTACATCGAGCAGGGCGAGACCGAAGGCAAGACTCTGCTTGAGGCCATGAACGATGGCGAGCTTGAAGGCATGCAGCACTTCGATCAGGTGATCGAGCGCATGATCCGCAATGGCACGGTGACTCAAGAGGACGGCCTGGCGTTTGCGACCAATCCCTCGAACCTGCTGCTGCGATTGTCGGGACTTGGCACCAGCGACGACATGCTCAGCCGGCGCGAGGAGCGCAACTACGTGCCGCGCTCGGCGGAATCTTTCGCCCGCCAGCGCATGGCCAACCTGGTGGAAAGGTAAAGCGACGATGATAGCCAACTGTCCGCAATGCGCGATGAGTTTGACGTTTGATGACGAGCGGCTGCCGACCGAATCGTTCAATGTGTTGTGCCCGCGCTGCCGCCAGTCGGTGACGATTGTGCCGCCGCCAAAAGAAGAGCCGCGCCTGCCGGGCACGACCGGGCTGCTTGAGCCGCAGGTCATGGCGACCGAGCCCGACCCGCTGCGCCAGCTCGTCGAGCTGTTGACGAGCGGCATCAAGCAGGCGCAGCAGCCACAGGCGGATACCAAGTGGCAGCGCCGCCGCGTCCTGTTCTGTGTCGAGGACCCGGCGATCAGAGAGAAGCTGCGCCTGTCGCTCGACTCCTCGCATTACGAAGTCTTCTCCGCGGATTTCGCGCCCGAAGCCATCGAAATCTTCCACGAGTCGCGCGCCGAAGTCATCGTTCTCAGTCCGCTCTTTGATAACGAGCACCAGGGCGGCGGCGCGATGATGCAGTACGTCAGCACGCTGACGCCGCAGGTGCGTCGCCGCACTTATGTCGTGCTGATGTCGCCGCAACTGCGCACGCTCGACACCTATCTGGCATTCGCTAATGGCGTGAATCTGACGATACACCCGGAAGACGCCGGATCGTTCCAGGCGATCTTCGAGCGCAGCGTCCGCGACTTTAACGAGCTATACCGCCCACACAATCAGGCCAGCTCTATCGCGCCGTTCTAACGGGTGATCTTGAGCAACCGCTGTCATACTGGCCACGTCGCGCCTTGCTGCGTGGTTTGACACTGCCGAAGGCTTGGCGTTAATCTCTCATCAAGTCAATGCGCCCGTAGCTCAATTGGATAGAGCGCCAGACTTCGGATCTGGAGGTCGCAGGTTCGAGCCCTGCCGGGCGCGTTTTTCTTCTTTCTTCTGCTGTAGATAAACTCACATCGTCATTGGCCACATGCCTCGCGTCAGTCGTTGCGCGGTTCTGTTAGAATAAAGGTAGAGGATTGTTTGAACCAACGAAGCGGCGCGGAAGCCGCGGAAGCGAGGTAGAAGTATGTGCAGCAAAAACCAATTCGCCGCCGCGCTCACGGCGGTCGTTTTCATCCTCACGCCCATTCTCGCGGTCAGGGCGGCTGATGGCACCGAGCACACCATCGTCGTCACCGCGCACCCCCACAATGACAAGATGCGCAGGGAAGCCGCAAAGCTGCGCGCCGAGGATTTCCTGGTGCGCGAAGAGAGGGCCGCGCAGAAGATCGTCTCGGTCAAATCCGCAGCCGAAGCGCCGCCCATCATCGCCGTGCTTATTCAAGACGACCTCGTCGGCAGCGTCAATAATGAGCTGGACGGACTGCGGCGGTTCATTCGACAACTGCCCGAAGGCTCGCGGGTGATGGTTGGCTATATCACCGCCGGCGCGATGCGCGTGACCCAGGACTTTACCACCGACCGCGCCCGCGCCGCCGATTCGTTGCGCATCCTGCGCAGCAGCAGCGACGCCGCGCCGTTCAACCCTTACGTCGAGCTGCTCGAAGGCTTGCGCCGATTCGACAGCCAACCTGCCGGGCGGCGGCTGGTGCTGATGGTCACGGACGGGCTGGATTCGTCGCGTGGGGTGGAAGCGGCCAGCG
This sequence comes from Blastocatellia bacterium, assembly GCA_035275065.1. Classification (NCBI taxonomy): domain Bacteria; kingdom Pseudomonadati; phylum Acidobacteriota; class Blastocatellia; species Blastocatellia bacterium. The sequence goes on along the minus strand of DATENM010000001.1, from coordinate 81,475 downwards.
CCTTACGGTCGCCTGACCTGGAGCGCGCCATTCGCGAGGCGCAGCGGCGCGGCGTTGCGGTCTTCTCGTTCTACGCGCCGTCGGTCGGCCTGACCAGCTTCAGCCGCCTTGAAGCCAATTACGGGCAGAGCTCACTCAACCGCCTGGCTGACGAAACCGGCGGCGAAGCCTTCTACTCAGGCTTCATCTTCGTTTCTTTCGACCCATACTTCAAAGAGCTGAACGACCTTCTCGGTTTGCAATGGGTCATCACTTACCGCAGCGACACGCCCGGCAACAGCTTCCGCCGCGTTGATGTCAGCGCCGAAGCGGACGTGCATCTGCATCACCCGCAGGGCTACAGCCCGAAGAAGTAGGCAGTAAGCAGTAGGCAGTTAGAAAACAGTGAAGGCAGCGAGTCGTGATTAAGGATAATCGACTCGCTGCCTTCTGCATTTGTAGGGATGTCTTGACTGCCTACTGCTCAAATCGCTGCGAGGATCAGTTGCTCGCTAGAGAACCGGCGACCGTTCGACGAGCGGCTGTAGAACAACAAGCCTTCATCGTTACAGCCCTGAACGTGCGAGGCATCAATCCAGACGATGTGCAGCGTGCCCTCGCTGTCAACCGCCATCGAGGCGCTGTGAGCGCGCCCGCAGCGGTTGTCGGCGTTCGAGACCTGAACCGCGTCCGCGAACGTCACGCCGGCGTCTTCAGACTTCGCCAGGTAAACCTGCATATGGTTCGGCGCTTCGTTTTGATAAGAGACATAGACGACGTTGTTATAGGCCAGCGCCAGCGGCTTGCTGATCGAAGCGCCGGGCCCCGTGGTCAACTGTAACGGCTCGGAAAACGTCTGGCCGTTATCCGTCGAGCGCGAATAGAAGGCGTGCTTGGCGTCGCCGACCGCCTGCACCCAGACGACGCTCAACCGGCCTGTGCCGTCCGCCGTGATGTGCGCTTCGGTGGCATTGCCGTCGCCGCGGGAAACTTTTTTGGGAGCCGAAAAGGTCACGCCATTGTCGGTCGAGCGCGAAAACAGAATGACGCTCGCGCCGGCGCCCGCGTCTTCCCAGGCGACGTTGATGGCGTCGCCCTGTGTCATCGCGACTTCAGGCTCGAAGGCGCCATTCGAATCGCCGGAGAGCGTCAGCGGCGCGGAAAAAGTCTCGCCCTGATCGGTCGAGCGCATGAAGCGGACATGCCTGACGCCGCCGGTCGTGTCGCCATAGACGAGGTTCAGGTTGCCGCTTGCGTCCATCGCCAGACGCGGCGAGAAACCGCCGCCATCGCCCTCTGTTAGAATCTGCGGCTTGCGAAACTTGGTCTTCTTCTTGGTGCGCAGCAAGTAGGCTTCATAGGTGCCGGTCGATTCGTCGTGATAGGCGATGTAGACGCGCAGCGGCCCATCTTTAGAGACCACCAGCGACGGGCCGAAGGCTTCGCCGCGCGAGTTGGACAGGTTGCGCGTCTGCGGCAGGTTGTCCCAAGTGGTGCCGCCGTCTTTCGATTGCGTGAAGAATATCTGGCTGTGCGGGCGATGCTCGCTGGCCGGCGCCGTCGCTACAGACATGGCCAGGTAGAGATGATCGTTGCCGTCAATCTGTAGGGACGGGAAGCGCGTCGCGCCGAAGAACATCGGCGACTGCGCGCTCGTCCGCCGCGGCGCGACGCCGGCAGACGCCAGCACCAAAAGGATGGCGAAGAAAATTACGAATACCGCTTTCCTGTTCATAACCTCACCCGTTGGAAAGTTGCTAGCACGGATTGATCGAATGCGAACGAACATAACGCCTTCCCGATGTTACACGATCTGAGGATTGGGGGCTAGGGTCTAGGGTCTATTTATTCTCCGGACTTGAACCGCCAAGACGCCAAGGACGCCAAGAGAACGCCGAGCTTTTCTTGGCGATCTTGGCGTCTTGGCGGTTTATATCCGATGGTTATTCGAGAATGAATAGGCCCTGGGACTAGGGTTAGGAGAAACGCCGCGGTGGCAATCATCTCGGTGTAACTGCCGGCCCTAGCCCCTGCCCCCTGACCCCTGTATACTCGACCTTGAGGATGGAAGAATGACAGCGAAGATTCTCGACGGCGCGCGCGTTGCCACGGCGATTAAAGAAGCGGTCGCGGCAGAAGTCACGGAGCTGGCGGCGCGCGGCCTGCGCCCCGGCCTGGCCGCCGTGCTGGTTGGCAACGACACCGCGTCGCAGATTTATGTCTCCAGCAAAGTCAAAACCTGTGAACAACTCGGCCTCTACTCCGAAAAGATCGAGATGCCTGAAACGACGACGACCGCCGAGATGCTGGCGCTGATTAACGACTTGAACCGGCGCGAAGAGATTGACGGAATCCTCATTCAACTGCCGCTGCCTCGCCAGGTGGATTCGACCGCCGTGCTCGACTCGGTTGACGCGGCGAAAGACGCGGACGGGATTCACCCGGTGAGCCTCGGGCGGCTGATGTTGAACGAGCCGGGGCTGAGACCATGCACGCCCGCGGGCATCATGGAGATGCTCGATCATTACGAGGTCGAGATGAAGGGCAAGCGCGCCGTCGTCATGGGCCGCAGCCGCATCGTCGGCCTGCCGATGTCACTGCTGCTGCTGCACCGCCACGCGACGGTGACGGTCTGCCATTCGCGCACTGAAAACCTGCCGGCAGTGGCGCGCGAAGCGGACATCTTGATTGCCGCCATAGGCCGCATGGGAATGGTGGATGCCGGCTACGTCAAACCGGGCGCGGTCGTCGTTGATGTCGGCATGAATCGCGTGACGAGGCGCGAAGACCTGGAGCGGTTTTATGGCGACGACGCCAGACGGCGCGCGGCCTTTGACAAGAACGGCTCGACCTTGATCGGCGACGTCAACCCGCGCGAGGTTTCCGAAGTCGCCGGCTGGCTGACGCCTGTGCCCGGCGGCGTCGGCCCGCTGACCATCGCCATGCTGATGAAGAACACGCTGACGGCGATGAAGCGGCGGCGAATGGCTTGAACAGGAGAACAACGATGGCGGTAAAGAAAACGACAGAATGCCCGCACCTTGCGGCGACCAGTGAAGCAGCGTTGAACGTCGCCAACACGAACTGCGCCGAATGCGGCGCTACGGCGCCAACGCGCGTCTGCATGACGTGCGGCCATGTGGGCTGCTGCGAGTCGTCGCAAGGCCATGCCCGCGCCCATGCGCTCGCCGCGCACCACCCGCTCATCCGCGAGCTTCCCGCCCGCCAGGGCTCGTTCACCTGGTGCTACGACTGCAACGCCTACCTGCAATAAATCAGCGCTTTCTTCTTGGAAACCCGCCGCTTTGATTGTATGATGGCGCACGAATCGTAGACATATCCCCTGCGTTATTCTCTTCGCAAAGGTGGAAACGGTTTGACCGGAACTCGCCACAACGCCGCCGAAGTGCCTTCGTCGGGGCCGGACTTTGCGGCGCTCATCCGCCAGATTGCCGGCGGCGATCAGCAGGCGCTCTCGGCGCTCTACGACGGCACCAGTAAGCTGGTCTTCGGTCTCGTCCTGCGCATCCTCGGCGACCGCAGCGTTGCCGAAGAGGTGCTGTTTGATGTCTACACGCAGGTCTGGCGACAGGCCGCGCGTTATGACCCGGCGCGCGGCGGGCCGCTGGGTTGGATCACCACCATCGCCCGCAGCCGCGCCATTGACCGTCTGCGTTCGGATAAGCCGCTGCAACAGGAAGACGAGCTGAGCGACACGACCGCCAGCCGCGAAACCAGCGCCATCAGCCCCGAAACCAGTGCCGCGCTCGCCGAGATGCGCGAGATCGTTCGCGGCGCGCTCGACCTGCTGTCAGCAGAACAACGCGAGATCATCGAGCTGGCGTATTACTCAGGAATGACGCAGACAGAGATCGCCGCGCATCTCCAGCTACCGCTCGGCACCGTCAAGACGCGCACACGCCTGGCCATGATGAAACTGCGCGAGGCTCTGAGGCCGATCATGGAGAAACCGCTATGAGCACTTGCGCCGCCGCCCAGATGAAAGAGCATGCGCTGCTCTACGCGCTCGGCACCCTGACGCAGAACGAAGCGCGCGCCTTTGAGGATCATCTCGCCGATGGCTGCAATGATTGCGAAACCGAATTGCGCGCCTCGGAGCAAGTGGCTCACGGTCTCGCTTACGATGCGGCAGAGGTCGCGCCGCCGGCGCCAGTCTTTGAGCGGTTGATGAATTTCGTCAGCGAAGCGCCGCAACTCGCGCCGGTCGCGCCCGGTGCGCCCGTTCAGTTGACGACCGTGTATAAAGACGAGGGCCAGTGGTTTGAATCATCGCCCGGCGTTCTAGTGAAGCGGCTGTTTAATAATCCCGAAACCGGCACGTTTACTTCGCTGGTCAAGATGTTGCCGGGCAGCACCGGCACACTGCACCGCCATCCCGGCGTCGAAGAGTGCATCATCCTCGAAGGCGATTTTCATGTCGCCGGCAGCCGCCTGGGGCCGGGCGATTATCACATCGCCGGCGCCGGCAGCATTCACGACAAACCTTACAGCATCGGCGGCGCGTTGCTCGTCATCATCGGCCCGCCCTACGAGCGGCTCTAGCCGCCGACGGATAAAGTCACTCTTCAATGCAGCCGGCGGTCGAGTCTTTGTAAGGGCAGTGACGGCAGCCGGAGTTGCAGCAATAGCCGCGCTTCAGATGGTAGAGCGCGGTGAAGACCATCAGCCCGGCTTCGACGTAATAATCCTCGCCTTCGACTAGCCGCGCCGGCTGGCCTTCGTCCGATGTGCTGCGGTGGCTCATGACTTGTTTCAGAAGACCGGCGCGGCCAGTTTGCCCAACATCGTTGCCGACGCCTGCTCAACGTCCTGGTGCAGCGAGTTGCCGTGCGCGTCCATCGTCACGATGGCTGGGAAGTCGGTGACGCGCAGATGCCACATCGCTTCCGGGATGCCGAACTCCAGCAGGTTCACGTCCAGCACCTCTTCGATGCAGCGCGCATAGACCTGCGCCGCGCCGCCGATGGCATTCAAGTAAACCGCGCCGGCCTCCTGCATCGCCTCAAGCGTCCGCCTTCCCATGCCGCCTTTGCCGATGACGGCGCGCACGCCATAACGTTTGATGATGTCGCCTTGATAAGGCTCTTCGCGGATGCTGGTCGTCGGGCCGGCAGCGGTGATCTGGTAATGGCCGTTGTCTTTCATCACCACAGGGCCGCAGTGGTAAAGCACAGACCCTCGCAGGTCAACCGGCGGCGCGTGCTTCATCAAGTGCGAATGGACGGCGTCGCGCCCCGTATACATCTCGCCTGAGATCAGCACCACGTCGCCGACCTTTAACTCGCGCACCTGCGCTTCATCGAGCGGCGCGCGTAATCGGCGCTCGCTGCCGGTCAGCCGGAAGCCTTCGCCGGTAGCCATCGCTTTCGCCGGCTGCTCGTCTTTGTAGAGCCAGCGTTTGATCTCGCCGGTACGGGCGTCCAAGACGACGCCGTGACGCCGGAAGGCCCAGCAGTCATAAGCCACCGAAACGAAGAAGCTCGCAGGCAAGCGGTTGAGCGCGCCGATCTTGCAGCCGATCAGCGTCACGCCGCCGCCGAAGCCCATCGTGCCGATGTTCAAGGTGTTTGCGGCCTGCATGACATAATCTTCGAGCGCCGCCAACCGCTCGTCACGGTTCACGTCATCGAGCGTGCGGAAGAGCTGTTCTTTGGCGTGCTGATAACCCGACGTGCGGTCGCCGCCGACCGAGACGCCGATGGCGCCGGCGCTGCACCCCTGGCCCTGCGCCTGCCAGATGGCATGCAGAATACATTTGCGCACGCCGTCCAGATCGCGCCCGGCGCGTCCCAGGTGCGGCAATTCGGTCGGCAGCGCGTACTGGATGTTTTTGTTTTCGCAGCCGCCGCCTTTGAGCAGCAAGCGGACTTCGATCTCGTCTTCGCTCTCCCACTGATCGAAATGCAGGACGGGCGTGCCGGGGCCGAGGTTATCGCCGGAGTTCGCGCCGGTGATCGAGTCAACCGAATTAGGCCGCAGCTTGCCGCGCCGCGTCGCCTCGCTGATGGCTTCGCGAATCTCGCGCTTCATCACCAGTTGATTGGCGCCGACCGGCGTCTTGATCTCGAAAGTCGGCATGCCGGTGTCCTGGCAGATCGGCGCTTCGTCACTGCAAGCCATATCGATATTGTTGGCGATCACGGAAAGCGCGGTGCCGGCGCTGGTCGCGGGGTTTTCGGTTTCAAGCGCCACCGTCATAGCGCGGCGCACGTCGGGCGGCAGGTTGGTTGACGTTTCGGTGATGAGTCGGATGATGCTTTCTCTAAATGATTGCATGGGATTATCTCCGCGGGGCAAGAAAAAGGGGAGCCCGGGCGGCCCCCCTCGTTGTGTGTCCGCTCGCGCTCGCTTACACGAGGAACAGGGTCAGGAACGTGAATAGCACGAGCGTTTCGATCAGCGCCAGGCCGAGCAGCAACATCGTGAAGATGCGCCCGCCGGCGCCGGGATTGCGCGCCGTGCCTTCGCAAGCGCCGGCAATCGCTCGCCCGTCGCCGAGCGCGCCGCCGAACGCCGCAATGCCGACCGCGAACGGCGCCAGCAGCTTGAGGTTCGTGCCGTTGCTCGCGGGCGCGGTGCCGCCGGTCTGCGCCATCGCCGTGCCGACGACCAGCAGCATCATCAGCGCCGACATCACAAACAGTTTGAATCGAATCATGATGCGTATCCTCCAACGGCCCAGGCGAGCCGCCGTGTTCGGAACCGCTCACAAGAGGGCAAGCGCGGCAAACGTCACAAAAGTATGAACAGCGTATGAAGCGGACGTTTGCGGCCACCTCGCCCTCGTCGAGCGATTCAAGTTATCAACCGGAGGAGACCGTCACGGCGCAGCCCGCGGATAATTTCCACGCGCCCGGTATACGCTTGCCACCCCTAATCGGCAAGGCTCCAGCAGCAACGTGCGCTCACTCTATGAGCTGCCCCGACCGTCTCCCGCTTTCAAACATCTATGAAACCAAAATCGAATCAGTGTGCTTCGGCGACGGCGTCGCGACCGTGGCCGTGGTCTTCGTGGTCGTGCTCTTCGTGCGGCACGGTCTCTGACAGGTAGACCATCGACAGCATGATGAAGATGAACGTCTGCACGAAGGCGACGAAGATGCCCAGCACGATGGTGAAGATCGGCACGAACGGCGCGACCAGGCCGAGAAAGGCTTCGCCAATCTTATGGTCGGCAAACATATTGACGAACAAGCGCAGCGACAGCGTCACCGGCCTGACGGTGTTGGAAACGATCTCGACGATGAAGATCATCCAGCCCATCGCCCACAACGTCGCGCCGGTCAGGCCGCCGGTGAAGTGCTTCAGATAGCGCAGCCCCTGTTGACGGAAGCCCGTAGCGATGTAGTAGATGAACGAGGTGATGCCGAGCGCGCCCGTCACGTTGATGTTTTCGGTCGGCGCGCCGAGCCCCGGTATCTGACCCATCAGATTGCTAATCAGAATGAAGACCGCAAAGCCGCCGATCACCGGCAGGTAACGCTGCCCATAAGGGCCGATCACTTGATCGAGCAGGCCGCGAAGCTGCTCGATGGTGACTTCCAACAATTGCTGGCCGCGCGATGGGCGATCCACCGAGAGTTTGCCGCGCAGGTACAGTACCAGGCCGACAGCGATGATAAATGCCAGCACCGCCCAGATGACATGCTCGGCAATGACCGGCTCGCCCGCCGCGGGCGCGTGCCAGGTCTTGCCAAAAAGCCCATAGATCGGCGGCATGATCGCCTGCTCGATCTTCAGCACCGTGGGGCCAAGCAGATGATTGACCTGCTCGACGATCCACGGCTCGGCGTGAGGGCCGGCGGCTTCGGTGGTGTGTTGCACAGCCTCTGTGGCATGCTCGCCCGCCGCGGTCGTCGCTTCGCCTGCCGGCGCGTGTCCTTCCTGTAAGAATGCCAGTAGCACGGTCAGCATGAGTTATGGTTCTCCGTCGCCTCGCGTCAGCGTTTTATAAGTCACGTAAGCCGCTTCGATCATCACCGCCGCTGCCGGCGCAAACAGACCGGCGAGGATGCCGACGGCGTCAAAGTAACCTGTTCGGTTCGCCGCCCAACCGAGCGTCGCGATCAACAGCCAGCGGACGATGAATTTCATCGAAGTTCCCGGCGGCGCGTGCGTGCTGCCTGTGCCGAGAATCGCCCGCAGCGATGAATGCAGCCATCTGTAGTTTAACAATGCCAGCCCGCCGCCCAAAATCAGGCCGAGCAGAAAATGCAGGTCGGCAAAGATGGCGGCAACCAGGATGGCGCAGGCGAGCACCGCGAGGATGTTGTTCCAGACACGCCGCTCGACCGCCAGGGAATCGGTCAACGCGCCGCCCGCATCGTCTTGCGGCGTTGCGCCATCCGCGTCGCTTGTCTCTCGGTCGCCTTTTTCGCCGCTTGTCAAAGCTGAAAATTCTAGCAGCGCCATTCACGGCTTGTCCAGCTTGCGTCAGGGCTGTTTTTCGGGCTTTTTGTCGTCCTTCGGCTTGCTTAGATCATACTCGCTCGCGACCCGGACTTTCTTATAATCGCTGTAGCGCGTCACGACATTGACGCTGAACTTCGCGAGCAAAAGGACGCGAGCCGCGAGGTTGGCTTCGGCGTACGAAGGCATCCAGACTTCGCCGTTGACTTTCTCTTGTTCCATCACCACCGCCGACTGCGACGACAGCGAGGCGAGCAGCCCGCCGCCGATTTTGAACGAATCGCTCAAGCGCGCTTCGACGCGGACGATCTGCTGCGCCGCCTCGTCCACCCACATCGTGCCGATCAGCTTGCTGACGAGCGCCTCGCCGCGGTTGCGCGTCTTGACGTTCTTCTTCGGCTCGAAATCGAAAGCGATCACCTCGTGGCCGCGAAACATCTCGCGGCGCATCGAAGTCACCTCGCTCAGTCGCAGGAAGCTGAGGATCGACATGCGGCGGCGGTCGTCTTCGCCATCCTCGTCGTTCTTCTCGCGCCGCTCGCGCTCCTCCGCGCGCTGCCGTCGCTTCTCTTTGGCTTCGATCAAATCTTCGGCGGCCTTCCGCACGCGGCGGTCTACTTTCTCCTGCTCGTCTTTCGAGAGCGGCTTGCCGTTGCGGCTCACCAGCCGCCGCACAAAGCGACCGCCCACGGGCGTGACCTCATAAGCGCGCGTCTCTTTCTCTTTGGCGCGGCCTTTGTCGTCTACCTCGCGCTCGGTCTCGATCTCGCTGAAGGTGTACTTCTCGCGCAGCTCCTCGATCTGCTCCTGATGAGCGACGATGGTTTTCATCAAGGTTTCAAGGTCGGGCAGCGGGCGGGCGTCTTCGGCTTGCGGGTAACGAAACGCCGCCTGCTCAACCGCGTTGTGGGTGACGCGATCAATCGTGATGACGGCTGCGGTCGTGCCGCGCCGGATGCGCCACGCGAACGGCTCCATCAGGCCGTCAACGGCGCGGTAATCATCAAAGAATATCTCTTCTAAGCCGTCGCCGGTGTCGCGTTCCTGCTTGATGATGAGAAAGCTGCGCGCATCGAAGAAGAGCCGCGCGGCGGCGCTCTCTTTAACAAACTCGACGCGATAGGCATCGCGGCCATCGAGCGTGATTCTTGCGGGGGGTTGCGGCGCAATCTTGTAGCGCGAGAGGTCTTGCAGATGCGAGTTGGCGATCACGGCTTCGAGGCGCAGGCGTTTGGCCTCATCGCCCAGCAGCGTGCGCAAGCCGCGTGCGTCCAAGCGCCACGCCGACTTGCCATTGAAGCATTCCGAGCTTTTCCACGCGCCGGCTTCGATGTCTATGCGCAGGCTTTCCGGGGCCGACGCTTGATAAGTGAAGCGGCCCGCCTGACCATCCGCGATCTTGACGCTGCCGGTTGCCTGCGTGCTTTTGACACGTTTAAGAGCGCCCGCGCCGACGGCTTTCTTGTATCGCTCGATGAGCTTGCCGGTCGAAAGCTCGGCGGCCTGCGAGCCGGCTGCCGATACCAGCAGACAGAGCAAGAGCAGATAAATAATACGTGGTTTCATTATGGAAGGCTGTCGGCACTCACAGGTTTCGTCCGCCACTTTAAGAACGGGCGGACTCACGCTCTTTTCCTCTTTTCTACTTCCTCATTTGACCTTAAGCTCGTCCAACACTCAAGCTCTCTGCTCTCAAGCCCGGCCCGGAGTGCGTCTGCGATGATTGTCTCGCGGCTCCTGCCGGTTCTCTTCATCCCTATCTGAATCAATCGTTCCATTTGCGCGTCGATGAAAATGACACAGCGGTCCTCGAATTCTACTTCCACCACAAGCTGCTCATAATCTCCGGTCGGCTCCGGCATGCGTTCACCGGATTGGTCAAGGTCTTCAATGACTGCCTCGACCACAAACCTGATCTCCTGCAACGCGGCCTCCGGACTATCGCCATGCGCGGCTAGGGAAGGGAATTCGGCGACACGCGCGACGAACGCCCGGTCTGGCTCTGACCATCCGACGCTGTAAAGATAACGTTGTGCTTGCGTTGCATGCTCGCTTTTGGTCGCCATAACTATTCCCCCTTGAGTCTTTCAAGCGCACTGATAAGTTGACGAACCTGGTAAGGCTTCGCCTTGCCCTTTTCGCTCTGCAAGTTGATGCGCGGGTCGCCAGGCCACGGCATTTTGAAAATGTAATGACTGCCCTTCTTGCGGGGATTGCCAAAAAACGCCGTGGCAATTGCAACCAGCCGAACGAACCGGATGTTCGTTTCGTTACCCCGCAATTCTGCCAGGGCCTCAACAATCGTCATAAATAGCTAGTACCTTATTCAACACCATGAATTCAAGCGAAAACGATCCCCACCAACGCTTGCCGTCGCTTGGGGCGGCGCGCTACCATCGCTCGGTCATCATGCTTTACGGTTGAACCGCTATGAACGAAGGCCGACAGATCGAAGTCACGCGCACCTATTTGCAGCTCACGAGCGCCGCCGAGCTGAACGCCGCGCCCGGCCCGCAAGCGCCCGCCGAGATCGTGCAAGTCCGCAATTGCCCGGCGTCGTTTTATCGCTACCTCTATGCGGAAGTCGGGCGGCTCTATCACTGGACGGATCGTTTGCCGTGGACGGACGCCGAGATCAACGCGCACCTGGCGCGGGCAGAGATCACGCTCTGGATAATGGTTGTCGAAGGCGCGCCGGCGGGCTACTTCGAGCTTGAGCGCCACACGGACGGCTCTATAGAGGTCGCTTACTTCGGACTGCTGCAAGAATTTCTGGGGCGCGGCCTCGGCAAGCATCTGCTGAGCGAAGCCGTCCGACGCGCCTGGCAGCAAGGCGCTACTCGGGTCTGGCTGCACACCTGCACGCTCGACGACCCGGCGGCGCTGCCGAATTATCTCAAGCGCGGCTTCAAGCCCTTTAAAGAAGAAAAATACTTGACGACCGTGTCTGCCGAAGAAGAACAGGCAGGCAAGTGGCGCAAAGCGACCTGACGCGGGCGCGTCGAAATCAACACACGGAAGACGGATGAAAAACTCTGACATCGTGCGCCTACGATTGGCGAACCAGCACCTCACGGGAACAAAGTTCGACACGCCCACTGAGGCCGTCCGCTTTATGGGCGCGGTTCAGGCTCAAGACTACGCGGGCGGGCTCTGGGCCGTCGGGCTGCGCACCGCCAATGCCACCGAACAGATGATTGAGCGCGCCCTGGCCGAGCGCGCCATCGTTCGCACATGGCCGATGCGCCGCACGCTGCATTTTGTCGCCGCAGAAGACGTACATTGGATGCTTGAGCTGCTGACGCCGCGAGTGATTGCCGCGAGCGTGGCACGCCAGCACTATTTCGGCCTGGATGAAAGCGTCTTTGTGCGCTGCCGCAAGGCGCTGACACGCGCCCTCGCGGGGGGTAAGCGCCTGCGGCGCGCCGGCGTCTACGAGCGATTAGAGGCGGCGGGGATTTCGACCGCCGATGGGCGCGGCCTGCACATCGTGGCGCGGCTGGCGCTCGAAGGCCTGATCTGTTTCGGCGCTCGCGAAGGCAAGCAGCCAACCTTCGCCTTGCTCGACGAGTGGGTGCCTGCGGCCAGGCGGCTGACGCGCGACGAGGCGCTGGCGGAACTGGCGCGCCGCTACTTCACCAGCCACGGCCCGGCCACCGTGCAAGATTATGTCTGGTGGTCGGGGCTGACGACGAAAGACGCGCGAGCCGGCATTGAGATGGCCAAGTCGCACCTCGCGCAAGAGAAGAGTGACGGGCAAACCTACTGGCTATCGCCTGCCATGACAATATCAAAAGCGCCACAGCCCGCGACTCACTTGCTGCCGCCTTATGATGAGTACACGGTCGCTTACAAAGACCGCAGCGCGGTGCTCGACCCGTCGTACGCCAAACGTGTGAACACAGGCAATGGCGTCTTCAGCCCGGCGGTGGTCGTGGAAGGTCAGCTGGTCGGCTTGTGGACGCGCACGCTGAAGAAAGACACGGTGGTGATTATGCCGACGCCTTTTGAAGAATTCAGCGCCGCCGCGCGCCGCGCCATCGCCCGTGCGGCCAATCGTTATGGCGAATTCCTCGGCGTATCCGCCGTCTTGGCGTGAGCGCAATCGGTTGATTATTGCGGTGGGCGCGGCATGCGCCCCGGCGTGATCGAGGCGTGATAATGCCAGACGCGCCACTGGCCATCGCGCTTGCGCCAGAGGACAGTCGCCCGGCCCTTGATATCGCGGCTCTGCCCGGCTTTGCTCATTTGCGTCTGCGTCCATGTGCCTGTCTGCACGGCGTTGTCACCGTTGACCAGAATTTTCATGTCGTCGCTGAACTCAAAGCGCGTGATCGAATAATTAGTCGTCGCCGCCGTCCAGACGCGCTTCAAGCGATCAAAGCCCGCAAGCGGCCCTTCATTGATGTCGTAGTAGATGTTGGTCGCGTCTTTCTCGAAGACTTGATCGAGCACCGACAGGTCTTTTGAAACAATCGCCTCGGTGAACTTTTTGGTTTTAGCCTGAATCTCCTGCTGGGCATCCTGGCCATACGCGACCGGCGCGGCCAGCAAAATCAAAACGAATCCGAGCATCTTCATCATGCCTTCTCCTTCTCGCGCCGCACGGCCCGCGCTAGCGGTTGAGTTGCGGCACGACCTCGCGCCCATAGACCTCGACGGTGTCTTCTTCGTCGCCGCTCATGAGATAGATGTTGAACTGCGTCACGCCAATCTCTTGCAGCTCGCGCAGGCGGCGGACATGCGCTTCAGCCGGGCCGACCAGACAGAAGCGATCCACGATGTCATCGGTGACGAACTCGGCATTCGAGCTGCCGACTTCGGCGTGGTGCAGGTAGTTATAGCCTTTGCGGTCGCGTATGTAAGCGGTCAAGCCGGCGGGCAGTTCTTCGGGTTTGTAGCGCGACACCAGATCGACCACATGGTTCGACACCAGCGCAGGGAACCATCGCACATGCTCGCGCGCCGTCGCCAGATCGTCAGACACCCAGACGGGCGCGGCGCTCATCACGCGAATCTTTGAGAAGTCACGGCCCGCTTCTTCAGCGCCTTCGCGCACAAAGCCGAGGCACCACTTAATCAGTTCCGGGTCGGCGAATTGCAGAATGACGCCGTCGCCGACGCGGCCCGCCGAACGCAGCGCCTTCGGCCCATAAGCCGCGACCCAAACGGGCGGCACGCCGCTGTCGGCCCAGGTCATTTGAATCTCGCGGCCCTCGTATTCGATCTTCTTGCCGGCGCAGAGGTCGCGCACCACCTGCACCGTCTCTTCCAACCGCTCAAGCGTCGTCGGCTTCTTTCCCATGACGCGGCGCGAGCTGTCACCGCGACCGATCCCCATGTCCATGCGGCCGCCCGATATGCGGTTGAGCGTCGCCAGCAAGCTCGCCGTCACGGTCGCATCGCGCACCGCCGGGTTGGTCACGCATGTCCCCATGTGCAAGCGCTCGGTGTTGGCAGCGACCATCGTCATCAGCGGGTAAGGGTCTTGCCACAAGACGTGCGAGTCGAAGAACCAGCTATGACTGAAGCCCGCGGCTTCGGCCTGACGGGCCAGCGCCACGATGCGCGTGCAGGGCATGTCGGATTTGAAGGTGATCGCAAATTCCATAAATCAGTGGTCAGGAGGCAGGAGGCAGGAGGCAGGAGGCAGTAAGCTTTCAAGTCGGATGTGTGTCGCAGCGAAGTCCAATCCGAGTTTCCTGCTTCCTGCCTCCTGCTTCCTGCTTCCTGCTTCCTGCTCTCTCCTTTCATTCGCTGACGATTTGGTCGTAACTTTCGGGGCGGCGGTCGCGGTAGAATTGCCAGACGTTGCGCACCTCGCGAATCTCGTCGAGGTTCAGATCAGCGACCACCAGTTCGTCGTTGTCGCGCGATGCCTGGGCGATGATCTTGCCGCGCGGATTGCAGAAGTAGCTCTTGCCGTAAAACTCGCCGATGTCCCACGGCTGCTCGTGGCCGACGCGATTGATGGCGCCGACGAAATAGCCATTGGCCACGGCATGCGCCGGCTGCTCAAGCTCCCACAGGTATTCCGAAAGCCCCGCAACCGTCGCCGATGGATTAAAGACAACCTCGGCGCCATTCAAACCGAGGATGCGCGCCCCTTCGGGAAAGTGGCGGTCATAGCAGATGTAGACGCCGACGCGCGCAAAGGCGGTTTCAAAAGTCGGGTAACCCAGATTGCCCGGCTTGAAATAGAACTTCTCCCAGAAGCCCGGCGCGGTGTGCGGGATGTGGTTTTTGCGATACTTGCCTAGGTACTTGCCGTCGGCATCAATCACCGCCGCGGTGTTGTAATAAACGCCGGTAATCTCTTCTTCATAAATCGGCACGACGATCACCATGCCGTGTTTCTTGGCGGTCTCTTGCATCAGCCGTGTGGTCGGCCCGTCGGGGATGGGCTCGACGGCTCCGTACCAATGCGTGTTCTGCTCGGCGCAGAAGTAGGGGGTCGTGAAGACCTCTTGCATGCAGATGATCTGCACGCCCTGGCGGGCCGCCTCTTCGATAAAGCGCAAATTGGTTTCGATGTTCGCCTGCTTGATCTTTTCAATCGGCTCATCAATCGGGCAGGCGTTCTTCGCCTGAATCAATCCGCAACGTACCGTTCTTGCCATAACGCTCTCCTGGAAGTCAGGAGTCAGATGACCGAAGTCAGAATGGAAAAGGCAGTCGGCTATCGCCGCCGCTTCTATTCTGACTTCTGACTCCTGACTTCTGACTTCTTCGTGTTAAAACTTCACTTCCACATCGACCCAGGTCGATTGCGGCAAGCCGTTCTGCGTCGCCGCCTCGAAGCGATACTGCAAGGCGGCTTCGACGGCGCGCTGGTCGAGACCGTAGCCCAGCCGGCGAATCACATAAGCGCGCGCCGGGCGGCCATCGGCGGCGACCAGTAAGCGCAAACCGACCGTGCCGGTGATGCGAGCCCGCAAGGCTTTTTCCGTAGGCGCTGCCGCGACCGACTGGCGCAAGCGCGCCGGCTGTGTCGTGCTCGAATAACGCAACGGCTCAGGGATGACCCCCGTAGCGCGGCGCGGCCGCGTCGGCGAGCCGTGCTCGATGGTGCGCAAGTTGGCCAGCGCCGCGCGCACCGTCTGCCGGTAAGCCTCGCGCCACTGGTCGGGCAATTTTAGCGCGTCAATCGTCGCTTCGGTCTCGCGCAAGGCGCTGTCGGCATCCGGGTCGCCGATCTCGCCGAGCGCCCATGCGGCGTCATAGCGTGGGTCGAAATTGACGTCGCCCAACATCTGGATCAGCTCGTCAACCGCTTCGCCATCCTGCGCCAGGCCGAGGGCGATGACCGCGGACGAGCGCACGCCGGTGTCCGGGTCGTCGAGCACGCCGGCAATGGCCGTAAGCGATTTGCGCTCGCCGATCATGCCGAGCGCAAAGGCGGCGGCGGCGCGCGTCGCGGCGTCTTTGTCTACGAGCGAGCGGATCAGCGCATCAGCCGCCAGCGGGTCGGCGATCTGTCCGAGCGCGAACGCGGCGGCTTCGCGCACGGTGGCGTCTTTGTCTTTGAGCGCCGCGGTCAGCGGGCGCACGGCGTTGCGTGCGCGCAGCGCGCCGAGCTGGTCGGCGGTCTCGCGCCGCGTCGAAGCCGCGGTGTTTCGGAGTCCCGCCAGCACGGATTCCGGTGCGGGCGACGGCTTGACGACGACTTGCGCCGTCACCGGTTGTTGCGCACAGGCCATGCACAGCAGAGCGGTGAGCGCGATACCGAATAGCTTTTGCTGAATGCGAATCCCCATGATCGATTAAAGGTCTACAAAGAGGAAAACATGATGACGGCTTTAGATCAAGACGCTTGCGTCTGTGCGGCGGCGGGTTCGACCGGCGCGGTCAGCTTCATCAGCCCCAGGTAGATTGCGCCCGACGCGAAGAAGCCGACGAACCAGCCGTAATCATAAAGCGGCTTGAGCGCGGGGATCACCAGCCCGCCCCAGGCCAGCCCGCACCCCAGCAAGACGGCCACGACCGCGCGCCAGTTCCACCCCGCCGCGTAGCTGTACGCGCCTCTGATTTTGTAGAGGTCGGGCAAGATTAACTGCTTGCGGCGCACCAGCCAGTAGTCAACGATCAGGATGCCGGCAATCGAGCCGAGCCCGCCCGAATAACCGCCCAACCATTTAAAGACGTAACCCGCCGGGTCGGCCAGCAAGCGCCACGGCTGCATGACGATGCCGAGCAGGCCGGTGATCAACCCGCCAAGCCGAAAAGTGATAAGGCGCGGAAAGGCGTTGGCGAAATCATTGGCCGGCGAAACGACGTTGGCGGCGATGTTGACTGACAGCGTCGCGACGACGACCGTGAACATCGAAACGGCGACGACGACCGGCTGCGTGAACTGCCCGACCAGTTGCACCGGGTCCCAGATCGTTTTGCCGAAGATGATGGCCGAAGCCGAAGTGATGATGACGCCCATCGCCGCAAAGACGACCATCGTGGTCGGCAGCGCCACGGTCTGGCCGAGCACCTGCTCGCGCTGGCTGCGCCCGAAGCGCGTGAAGTCGGGCATGTTCAGGCTGAGCGTAGACCAGTAGCCGATCATGCCCGTGAGCGACGGGATGAAGACTTTCCAGAACGCGCCGAAGCTGCCGAACTTGTCCTCGCCGTGCATGATGTTGCCCAGTCCTTGCGCTTTCCACAGCACCCAGACCAGCAGCAGGGCCGCCATGACCAGCACGAACGGCGCGGCCCAGTTCTCGACTTTGCGCAACAAGTCCATGCCGCGATAGACGATGTAGATGTTGAGCGACCAGAAGAGCAGGAAGGCGATATATTCGGTCGGCGTATGGCCGGCGATTGCGGCGGGCGATTGAATGGGGCCGCCGAGCAAGGTTTCCCACGCCGGCCACAGCGTGCGCAGCAAGGTGTGAACGGCTTCGCCGCCGATCCACGCCTGAATGCCGAACCAGCCGCAGGCGACCAGGGCGCGCATCAGCGCCGGCAGGTTCGAGCCGATGGTGCCGAAGCTGGCGCGCGAGAAGACCGGGAAGGGAATGCCATAGCGCGTGCCCGGATGCGAGTTCAACAGGATCGGCACCAGCACGATGGAGTTGCCGAGCAGGATGGTCAACAGCGCCTGCCACCAGTTCATGCCGAGATCGATCAGGCTCGACGCCAGCATGTAAGTCGGAATGCAGTGCGCCATGCTGATCCATAGCGCGGCGTAATTATAAGTCGTCCAGTTGCGGCGGGCGATGGGCACGGGGGCCAGATCGGCATTCCACAGCGGGCTTGCCGACAGGTCTTCGCTTAGCTCGACGAAATCATTGTCGCCGGTTTGTGCGGGATTGGTTTGCGCGGCCACGTCCGTCCCTCCGGCGCGAGATAGTAACAAAGCCATCAAGCAAATACAACATTAGAATCTCCAACGCTATACAGGTCAACGATGATGCCTTGCCGGCCATCGGGTTTGTGTATCTTTGTGGCTTCGTGCCATTGTGGCTATTCTTCTAGCCAAGCTTAACAAGATGGTAGTATTGGAACGATGAGCGAGAAAGCCATGCCTTCAATCCGCCTTGCGACCGCGGCTGACGCCGGCCTCTTAGCCGAGCTGGGGGCCAGCACTTTCTATGACACGTTCATCGGCGATACCACGCCCGAAGACATGGCGGCCTATCTTGCCGCCTCCTTCAGCCCATTGCTTCAGGCGCAAGAGATTGCTGACGCCGACACGACATTCTTCATCGCCGAGATCGCTGGAACTGCCGCCGGCTATGCCAAGCTGCAATCGAGCGCCGCGCCGCCTTGCGTAACTGGGGATCAGCCGGTTGAGCTGTGCCGGTTGTACGTCGCCAGCGGCCTGATCGGCAGCGGCGTCGGCGCGGCATTGATGCAAGCCTGCATCAGTGAAGCCGAGAGCGCCGGCTCGGAGACGATGTGGCTTGGGGTGTGGGAGCATAACGAGCGCGCCCAAAGGTTCTACGAGCGATGGGGCTTTGAGGTAGTCGGCGAGCATATTTTTCAGCTCGGGTCAGACGCCCAGCGCGACCTGGTGATGCGGCGCAAGATTTGATGCGGCATGGAAAGAGACCACATGATGAAATGCGCCAACTGCGGAGCAACCCTCTACAGTAATCATCCCTCGGCTGCGTGTGTTTACTGTGGCGCGGCCAGGTCAGGAAACGCCCCGGTGCTGGCGCGGTCGCTAAGGATCGAAACGGTGGGGGACACCGCAACCATCCTGATCCCGCAGGGCACGGAACTGCCTACGAGTATGGCCGAAGTATTCTCGACGGCCTTCGACGGACAATCCACCGTGGAGATTCATCTGCTCGAAGGCGACAGCGAGAGCGTCAGCCAGAACCGTCACATCGGCAGGTTTCAGCTCTCGGGCCTGCGTCCGCAGCCGCGCGCCGTGCCGCAGATTCAGTTCGTGCTGCGCGTCTCTGCCGAAGGGGCGTTAGTCATCGAAGCCGAGGAAGTGGGCACAGAGAATCGCCGAGTGTTTCAAGGGCTGATCGTCGGCGTCAAATAATCCCTCCATAAAATCGAGGTGGCCGGTCATCGCGCCGCTCAGGTTGATTTGCCATTGCCGTGCTGCGGCAGGGCGGTCTCGTTGGCGGAGATCGGGCGCGGCATGACCGCGGCGCGGCGCTCGGATTCGATTGCGCGCAACAAATTCCACAACGAACCGGGCGAGCTGGTGGCGTGGGAGCGCGCCCGGCATATCGAGCGGGTAGGGCGCAAAGCGCCGAAGCAGTCGGCAGCCACGCCGCCTTCGGATCAGTCATAAAGCTGAACCGACAGCCGCGCCGCGACTTGTTGTATGAACCATGTGGCCGCGGCGCGGCAATGATCGATTAAGCGAAATAGTAATGAAAAAGACGTTGCAATCGCGGCGTGATAGGCATATTGTATGCGGGCTCACAACGGCCCGAAAATCTGTTCATCCATTTGAGTGAGTTGATTTTCATGTCATTCCTTGCGCACACGGAGAATGAAAAAGGCGAGCCGCACCTGTTAAGCGTGCATCTGCAATCGGTTGGTGCATTGGCGCGGGCATTTGCTGAGGCCGCCAACCCGCAACTGGCAGATGCCGCGCAATGGGCCGGCTTGCTGCACGATCTTGGCAAGTATCGCGATGAGTTTCAGGAATACTTGCGCGGCAAACGCGAAAGCAGCGCAGAAACGCATCATGCAGTCTATGGCGCGGCATTAGCGCGACAAAAGCGATGGATTGCTCCATCGTTTGCCATTGCGGGACATCATGCGGGTTTGCATGATCTTGTCGAATTAGAGGCATTGATTGATAAGCCTGTCTATCAAACCAAAGACCACTTGCGCTTATTAGAGGCGCGCTTCAACCAAGAGTTAACCACTGTTGCGACCGATCTTAATGAACCGCGATTTGACGACAAAATGCGCCTGGAGTTTTATGTCCGAATGGTTTTCTCGGCCTTAGTGGATGCAGATTTTCTAGACACAGAAGCTCATTATCAAAGTCAACGCTCGACAGTGCCGCCGCTTGACGCAACCCTTACGCAAGAGCTATTGCTAAGCCTGCAACGCGCCAAAGAAGCCAAAGCACAGGCTGTCAGAGAAAATAATGGCGCAGCAGAACTTGCCGCATTACGCAATGAGATTTACGACGAGTGTTTAGCTAAAGCGACTCTTCCGCAAGGCTTCTTTTCGTTGACCGTGCCAACGGGCGGCGGCAAAACTTTGTCCAGTATGGCTTTTGCCTTGCGGCACGCGGCGCAACACAACTTGCGGCGTGTCATTGCGGTCATTCCTTATCTATCCATCATAGAGCAAAATGCTGCGGAATACCGGCGCATACTCGATCCGCAGGACATTGGCTTAGTCATAGAAAATCACTCCGCCGTTGTCATCAAGTCGGAAGATGATGAGCAAAGGAAAACCAGCGAGGCGCGGGCGCGTTCACCGCTCGTGTTAGCCGCAGAGAATTGGGATGCGCCTGTAGTAATCACAACCGCAGTGCAATTTGTCGAATCATTATTCGCTAACAAGCCTTCACGCTGTCGCAAGCTGCACAACGTAGCACGCTCGGTTGTTTTATTGGATGAAGTGCAAACTTTACCGGCGCATCTGCTGGATCCGCTATTGAGCGTGATGCGCGAACTCCGTGACACCTATAAAGTCAGTTTCGTGTTCTCGTCTGCAACCCAACCGGCTTTCCGCAAACAGTACAACTTGGCCAATGGTTTTTCTGAAGGCGAGGTCACAGAGATCACCGAAAAGACGCAAGAGATGTTCAAAACATTGCGGCGCGTGCGTTACGAATTGCCGCCCACAGGTCAAACACACAGTTGGCAAAGTTTGGCTGATGAAATGAGTGCGGCAAAGCAAGTCTTATGCGTCGTCAATACGCGCAAGCAAGCCTTCGCTTTGTGGGAAGCTTTGCGCGGTCAATTGCGCGAAGAAGAAGAAGCGAGCATCTTTCATCTTTCATCCGCAATGTGCGCGGAGCATCGCTTTGACTTGATCGGTGCGATACAAGCTCCTCAAGAAGACAGCATTCGTGCGCGATTGCTGCGAGGTTTGCCTTGCAGAGTTGTTTCTACGCAATTGGTAGAAGCGGGCGTTGATTTGGATTTCCCGACGCTTTATCGCGCACTAGCGCCACTTGATTCGCTCGTCCAAGCCGCAGGCCGTTGCAACCGTGAAGGCAATTTACGCAATACGCAAGGTGAGAGCAAACTTGGGCACGTCATTGTCTTCGTGCCGCAAGACAACGTCACGCCTCCTGGTATTTATCGCATCGGGACAGAACACACTCAAACCATGCTTGAGGGCGCAACGATCAGCGCGGAACACCTCGCGACTGACCCACACATCTTTGCAGCCTACTTTCAACGGCTCTATCAAAATGCCAATACGGGTCAGCAGATTCAAGACGAGCGCAGAGCTTTCAACTTTCGCACGGTTGCTAGCGCAGCCAAAGTAATCTCCGATAATGGCATCGGTGTCATCGTCCCTTACGGCAGAGCTATTAAGCTCATCGATGATTTAAGAAAAAAACAGACGCCCAAAGGCCAACCACGTTTTACACGCGACGATTTGCGCAAACTGCAACGCTTTATAGTCAACGTGCGACAAGACGATTACACAAAGCTAGAAAGGAATGGCCAGTTACAGCCATTGCTATTCAACAGCAAGCTTGAATTGCAAGTTCTCAACCAAGGCTCCTATCACAGTAATTTGGGAGTGCTTGTAGATCAACGACCAACAGAGGATTACAACCAATGACGGATAAAATCAGCGTGCGTGTGTGGGGGGATTGGGCTTGCTTCACACGCCCGGAAATGAAAGTCGAACGCGTCAGTTATCCATTAATGACACCGTCGGCGGCTCGTGGCATCTTGGAAGCCATTTTCTGGGAACCACAAATGTATTATCTGATTGACGCCGTGCGTGTGGTACGGCGCGGAGCTTGGATTTCATTCAAGCGCAATGAAGTGACGGCCCGCATCAGCCTCACCAATGCACGTAGCTGGATGGAAGGGCGCAAGCAAGTGACGCCTATCATAGCGGGCGGCGGTGCGACCGATTTTACGCAGCGCAATACACTTGCCTTACAAGGCGTCGAGTACATCATCACAGCGGAAGTGCGTTTAACTGAACTCGGAAAGAAAACAGGGCAGAAAGTACAGAAATACCGCGATGAAGTCACTCGACGCGCTAAAAGCGGCAAATGTTTTCATCGCCCTTGTCTTGGGATGCGCGAATTCGCTGCTGACTTTGATTGGGAAGAAGATGCGTCTACAGCCCTTCAGCGCCGCGCCGCAGAGATGAGCGATGGCTGGCAGGCTTGGGGTAAGGATGATTTGGGCTTGATGCTCTATGATCTCTTCGATCAAGAAGACCGTGCAAAGGGTTTTCGTTGGTTGAGCGCAACAGAGAAAACGGCCTACAAGTTTGAACGTGAAACACGGGCGGCGCAGTTATCCAAGGGCGAAGCGAAAAAGCTTTTGAAAGAGGCACTACCTGAAGAAGAAGGCACGTTCATCAAGCCTTTGGCTGCTTTCTTCCACGCTCGCGTGCGCGACTCTGTAATGGAATGTCATCCGTCGCGCATCACGCTTATACGCCAAAATGGAGGCACGCACTGATATGCTTTTACAAGCACTCTATGACTTTTACCAACGCGCTTGTCGTGACGAGCTAATTGAAGAAGCCGCTTTCACGAAAAAGTACGTGCGTTGGACGATCCCTCTTAAGGCCGACGGCACGTTGGAAGGTGCAGGCTTGATTGAGAACCCCAGGCCGCAAAAAGGTGGGAGAGAATTTACGGTTCCCCGTACAGGTCGTCCCAAAGGAAGCGGGCAAGTAGCCGAGTTTCTCTTTGGAGAATTGGAAGCCGTGTTTGGTTTGGATAGAGAACCAAATGCTGCTGCGGGTGATTTAGCCAAGCGAGCAAGGATCGAGGCGAATAATAAGGCCAAACAGAAAGATTTCTGGCAGCAAATCGAGCAAGCTGCACATGAAACAAAAAGCTCTTCACTTTTGGCGCTACTCAGATTCCGCGATCAAAATGTAAACAATCCTAATGCAGTCAATCCTGCGTTCCTACGCTGGGGGCTGAATCAGGAAAATGAGAACGAGGAGCCATGTTGGTGGATAAAAAATTCGCTTGGAAAGGAAATCAAACTTGGGCCTGACAATTTCATCTTTCAGGTTGATGGTCATCTGCTGTTAGACGACGAAGCGGTGATTCGCCCCCATTGGCGCACAACCTTCGCACGAGAAACAGATGCTAAAGAAAAAGACGCTGTCAAAGGTTTGTGCCTCGTGACAGGGAAGAATGATGTTCCCATCCTAAAATCTCACCTGCCAAAAATTAAAAAAGTACCGGGCACAAAACAGGCCGAGGTCTTTCTGGTTTCAGCTTATGAAGACGCATTCTGGTCTTATGGACTTGAACAAAGTCTCAACGCGCCGGTTTCTTCGGAAGCGGTAAGGGCCTATTGCAATGCCTTGAATTTCTTGCTTTCAAACGAAAAACACCGACTCAAAATTGGCGGCATGGCCCTTTGCTTTTGGGCAAAGGAAAGTGAGGCCGTCAATGACCTCTTCGCGCAACTTTTCGAGCAACCAAAGCCGGAGGCTGTGCGTTCATTTCTGACTCTGCCATTCAGGGGCGATGCTGACTACACGCCATTGAAGGAGGATCAGTTTTACAGCGTGACGCTAACGGGCAATGCAGGACGCATCATTGTGCGCCACTGGATGCGACAAACAGTCGAGCAAGCTGTAAGGAATTTCCGATGTTGGTTTGAAGACTTGCAAATAGCGGAGTACAGGGCCGTTGGGGATGAAGAAATCCCACTGTCCTTAAAATCACTCGCGAGAACCACGCTTAGAATCACTAGCGATAGAAAGTATAAGGATGAAGACCTGAAGGCCGAAGTTGTAACGCAGCTTTATCGCGCTGCTTTAGAAAGTACTGCGCCATCGCTCTTATTGGCGCACCGTATCTTGGAACGCTTCAAATCAGACTTGGCGAAGAACGGTTTGTCTGCACTGAACAATCTCTCGCGCTTCGCCCTGTTGAGGCTTGTCATCAATCGCAATGAAAAGGAGAAGAGTCGCATGATCGATCCGATTATTTCCGAAACCGATGACCCTGCCTACAACTGTGGCAGGCTGTTGGCGATTTTCGATGACCTACAAATGGCCGCGCACGATTACAAGCTGGAAGGCGCAGGCGTTGTGGAGCGTTATTACGGCACCGCCTCTTCTGCTCCGAATAGCGCCTTTGGCATTCTGTGGCGGTTGCATCAACACCACTTGAAAAAGTTATCACGCAGCGATGGGGGCAAGGCTAAAGCTGAATCCTTGAAGAAGAAAATCGAGGACATCGCGAAACTTTTCAAACAACCGCAGCCAAACTTGCCGCCGCAATTTCCACGCTCTTTCAATTTGCAAGCACAAGGGCGATTCGCGCTCGGCTTTTATCAACAGAAAGCTGCTGAACGTGCTGGAAGACAAGAGTACTTGGAAGCGAAGAAAGCACAAACCGCCACCCAACAGACTGATATGAAAGGAGAATCCATTAATGACTAGCGCCCTGACCAATCGCCACGATTTTCTACTGCTGTTTGAAGTCACCAATGGCAACCCCAACGGCGACCCGGATGCAGGCAATATGCCGCGCCTTGATCCGAATACTAATCGCGGCATCGTTTCGGACGTTTGCTTGAAACGCAAAGTCAGAAACTACATTACGGAGTTCGCCCCCGCACGCGAGGACGAACAAGCCAATGGCTACAACATTTTCGTCCAGCAGGGTGCAGTGTTAAATGAGCGCATCAATGAGGGCGTGAAAAAGGCTGAAGGCCAAATCGGTACTCAGGTCACAGACGAGCGTAAAGCTGAAGCAGCAATGAAATGGTTGTGCCGCGAGTACTATGACATTCGTGCTTTAGGAGCGGTAATCTCCACTGGTGAAAAACCAATGAAAGGCTCTGCTTTTGGACAAGTGCGTGGTCCAGTGCAGTTCACTTTCGGTCAGTCTTTCCATTCAATAAATGCGCTCGAAATAAGCATCACACGTTGCGCCGTTACAAAGGAAGAAGATCGCGCGAAAGAACGTACGATGGGCAATAAGCACATCGTTCCTTACGCGCTCTATGCGGCGAAGGGTTATGTCTCGCCCGCATTCGCCGAGCGCACGGGATTTACTGACGATGATCTCAAGCTGCTCTTTGAAGCGCTATTGCAAATGTTCGAGCATGACCGTTCGGCGGCGCGCGGCGAGATGGTCGTGCGCGGACTATACGACTTCGAGCATATCGGTACACAGGGGCCAAACAATGCCGAGCAGAACAAGCGCGAAGCGCGGCTCGGCTGCGCGCATGCCCACAAACTGTTTGAGGGAATTAAAGTGAGCTTGAAAGAAGGCCGCGAATTCCCCCAGTCATTCGACGACTACAAAGTGACTTGCGAATGGGACAATACGCCATTGCCAAACGGCGTAAAGCTGAACAAACGACACGAGGACTAAACATGCCGGAACTTGATGAGTTGTTTATCTCGCCGCACGCCGTCGAGCAGTTCCAGCAACGCATCGCATTGATGAGCGAGGCGCGGTCGCGCTTCTTCATCGGCGAAGGCATCCGGCAGTCCGTAAATGTCAAGCTGCTGCCGGATGGCGGGACGTTGCGCATTCGCACGCGGCGACCGTTCCCATTCGAGTTTCGCGCCTTCGTCGTCTTTGACCGGATGCGCCACAACTGGGTGGTCACCACTGTCGTGCGCGGCGACAGCAACGTCACTCGCAAACAGCGGCGCAAGACGCCAAGCCCGGAAAACCCGGCCCTTGTCCCATGAGGTAAAAGCCATATGGACGCTACCGCAGGCGAGCCCGGCACGGTGCTGATCTCGGCGCTCAATCAGTACGTCTTCTGCCCGCGCCGCTGCGCCTTGATGCACGTCGAAGGCATTTGGAGCGACAACCAGCACACCGTCGTCGGCACGCTCTTGCACGACCGCGCCGACGAGCCGGGCTATGAGACCGACGGCGAGGTGACGGTGCTGCGCGCCGTGCCGCTCTACTCGACGCGCTATGGGCTTGCGGGCAAGGCCGACATCGTCGAATTGCGCGACGACCTGCCGGTGCCGGTCGAGTACAAAAAAGGCCGGCGCCGGCGCTTCGATAACGACGACATCCAGCTCTGCGCCCAAGCGCTCTGTCTCGAAGAGATGTTCGCTTGCGAAGTGCCGGCGGGCTACATCTATCACGCCGCCAGCCGTCGCCGCCGCGAAGTCCTCTTCGACTGGCGCTTGCGCGAAGAAACGCAGAAGACCATCCACGCCGTGCGCCGCTTGCTGGCTGAAGGCCGCGTGCCGGCGGCGCGGCTCCAGCCGCGCTGCGATGGCTGCTCGCTCAGGGCGGTCTGTCTGCCGGAACTGACCGGCGAAGCGGGCGCTGACCCGTCTGGCGCTTATCAACAATTGCTCTGGTCGGATTGAACGGAGGCACAATGGAGATCAAACAGAACACCCTCTACCTGACGGTTGCCGGGGCCTACGTGGCGCGCGATCATCTCAACCTACGCGTCGAGGTCGAGAAGGAATTGAAGCTGGCGGTGCCGATTCATCACCTGGAATCGGTCTGTGTCTTCGGGCAGGCGGCATTCAGCCCGGCGGCTTTGCATCTCTGCTGGGAGCACGGCGTCGCGGTCAATTACTTCAGCGAGGCGGGCTATCTGCTGGGCCGCTGGGAGGGCGTGCCGGCGACCAGCGTCAGCTTGCGGCGGGCGCAGCACCGGGCTGCCGATAACCCGGGCGCGACGGCGCTGGTGGCGCGGCAGGTGGTCGCCGGGAAGCTGCAAAACGCCCGGCAGAGCCTGCTGCGCTCGGCGCGCGAGAACCCGTCGCCGGAAGAAGACGAGCGCTTGCAGCGCTGCGCCGCCGAGCTATCGCGGTTGCTTGGCCGGCTTTCAGGCGCGCTCGATACGCCGTCGGAAGATGAGCCATCAAGCGGCATGGTGGATCGGATACGCGGCTTTGAAGGGCAGGCGGCGGCGCTCTACTTTGAAGTCTTCGCCCTGCACTTGAAACAGCAGCGCGAGGCGTTCGCCTTTACGAAGCGCACGCGACGGCCTCCGCGCGACCGCATCAATTGTCTGCTGTCGTTTTTGTACGCGCTGTTGCGGCACGATTGCATGGCGGCGCTAGTGGCAGTGGGGCTGGACCCGTTCGTCGGCTACTTGCACGCCGACCGCCCAAACCGACCGGGACTGGCGCTCGATCTGATGGAAGAGTTTCGCCCGCTGATCGCCGACCGATTGGCGATCACCCTGATCAATCGCCGTCAGGTGGGGCCGACTGATTTCAACGAGCGCGAAGGCGGCGCCGTCGAATTCACTGCCGCCGGGCGCAAGGCCGTGATTGCCGCTTACCAGGCGCGCAAGCAGGAGACGGTGAATCATCCGTTGCTCAATCAAGAATTTCGCGTCGGCCAGTTGATGCTGGCCCAGGCGCGCATCCTGGCGCGACACCTGCGCGGCGACCTGCCGGAATACTTGCCGTGCGTATTGCGCTGAGCGTGGGAGAGGGAAGCCATGCTGGTGCTAATCACTTATGATGTGGCGACGAGTGAGAAAGGCGGAGCGCGACGGCTGCGGCGGATGGCGCAGGCGTGCAAGGATTATGGCCAGCGCGTGCAGAATTCGGTGTTCGAGTGCCGCGTCAGCAGTCAGTACTGGGCCTTGTTGCGCGAGCGGCTGCTTGGAGAGATCAATGAGCGGGAAGATTCGTTGCGCTTCTATTTCCTGGATGCCGATGTGGCGATTGAGCACCATGGCGTAAAGAAGCCGATTGATTTGGAAGAGCCGCTGATTCTATAAAATTAAGGATGAAAACACTGGGAGGAGGTGAATAGTGGGTAGGTGCGGTGACACGTGCGCGAACCTGGAGTGGCGATCAAAGGCGGGAGGTTTCGCGATACCGGCAACTATTGCAGACACTAAGGTCTGGGAGGGCGGGTCACATCTATCCAATGTAAAACATAGTGGAAGGTTCGAGGTTCGCGCCGGGAGTCACACAAAGTCGTGGAAAGAAGATAGATAAATCCTCGACAGTTCGCCCTGCTGATGAAGCAGGGCGTGGATTGAAACATGTTGAGAAAGTCGAAATGAGCGGCCACCGCAAGTTCGCCCTGCTGATGAAGCAGGGCGTGGATTGAAACTTCAAATTCATAGTAGGCGTAGCCCATGACTATCGGTTCGCCCTGCTGATGAAGCAGGGCGTGGATTGAAACATTTCGCCAATGGATGCTTGAAGAAGAGAAAGTGGGTTCGCCCTGCTGATGAAGCAGGGCGTGGATTGAAACAGAAATGCAGTCCTGAAGCAAGAAGAAGTAATGGTTCGCCCTGCTGATGAAGCAGGGCGTGGATTGAAACATTGCAACCGCTTCGGTTATCAAATCAGATGAGCAGTTCGCCCTGCTGATGAAGCAGGGCGTGGATTGAAACCCATGTGTTCTGCCAGCAAGCAGCAAACGCGGCGTGTTCGCCCTGCTGATGAAGCAGGGCGTGGATTGAAACAATTCTCCATAAGCAGGTGCGGTGGCGGCAGACAAGTTCGCCCTGCTGATGAAGCAGGGCGTGGATTGAAACTTCAGCTTTCATGCGCTACTACCCGTTGCGCCGAGTTCGCCCTGCTGATGAAGCAGGGCGTGGATTGAAACCTATATCTGGAAGCTCGACCACCTTCCCTAAAAGTTCGCCCTGCTGATGAAGCAGGGCGTGGATTGAAACTCGCTTGGTGGGGCGGGTCGCGCAGACCAGCTCGCGTTCGCCCTGCTGATGAAGCAGGGCGTGGATTGAAACCAATCTTCCACGTCGAAGGCCCCTAGCTCTAAGATGGGTTCGCCCTGCTGATGAAGCAGGGCGTGGATTGAAACGTCGGAGAGGGCTTTCAATGCCGCCAACTGGTCAGGTTCGCCCTGCTGATGAAGCAGGGCGTGGATTGAAACACCTCGTTGGTCGCGGGGTCGGGCTCCGGAAAGACTGTTCGCCCTGCTGATGAAGCAGGGCGTGGATTGAAACAGCGTCATAGCCGATGCTATGCACGTGGCTGGATGTTCGCCCTGCTGATGAAGCAGGGCGTGGATTGAAACTGAAACTCGCCACCTATGTGCGCGGGCGCTGCCAGGTTCGCCCTGCTGATGAAGCAGGGCGTGGATTGAAACAATGAACTTTTCAAACTCGCGCGTGATCGTCGGCGCGAGTTCGCCCTGCTGATGAAGCAGGGCGTGGATTGAAACATGGTATTGAGCGACGAGGACGCCGCCGACATGCTGGTTCGCCCTGCTGATGAAGCAGGGCGTGGATTGAAACTAATCAAGCGCGGGTGAAAGGCAAGCATGGCTGAGTTCGCCCTGCTGATGAAGCAGGGCGTGGATTGAAACTCGCTGGAGACCGTCGAGCCGATGCATCCGAGCGAGTTCGCCCTGCTGATGAAGCAGGGCGTGGATTGAAACCTATAGCCGCGCGCTCTGATTACTTCGTCCGAAAGTTCGCCCTGCTGATGAAGCAGGGCGTGGATTGAAACGGCAGCAAGCACGTCATTGTCACGCTGAGTGAAAGTGGTTCGCCCTGCTGATGAAGCAGGGCGTGGATTGAAACAACTCTGGCTTCGTATTCTTTAGCCATCGCGGTGTGTTCGCCCTGCTGATGAAGCAGGGCGTGGATTGAAACGGCGGCAAAAAGAAAATGCGTCCAACGGATGATAGGTTCGCCCTGCTGATGAAGCAGGGCGTGGATTGAAACATACTCGGCTCTCAGAAGCGATGGCATCACACGTGTTCGCCCTGCTGATGAAGCAGGGCGTGGATTGAAACATGCAGGACGGATGGGAGCGCACGAAAATCAAAGGTTCGCCCTGCTGATGAAGCAGGGCGTGGATTGAAACTACGTCATCGCCCCCGCTCTGTCAAAGGATATTTTGTTCGCCCTGCTGATGAAGCAGGGCGTGGATTGAAACAACGATTTGGCGGCGGAAGCGGTAGACCAGCTCCCGTTCGCCCTGCTGATGAAGCAGGGCGTGGATTGAAACCTGACACCTCCCAGCGCGACCGCGGGAAGCTGTGCGCGTTCGCCCTGCTGATGAAGCAGGGCGTGGATTGAAACTGATCGTGCTGGATGAAGACGGCGAATCAATCGTGTTCGCCCTGCTGATGAAGCAGGGCGTGGATTGAAACCGCTTGAGTGCCTGGCAGTTGCCCAATCTGGTGAGTTCGCCCTGCTGATGAAGCAGGGCGTGGATTGAAACGATGTTGAATTCCTCGCCTGGCGCGGCACGGAAGAAGGTTCGCCCTGCTGATGAAGCAGGGCGTGGATTGAAACGGCAACGTCGAGAGCGGCATCCCTGTTGTGGATCTGTTCGCCCTGCTGATGAAGCAGGGCGTGGATTGAAACAGTACTGTGGCACTGATCTGAGCAAGGCACACCCGTTCGCCCTGCTGATGAAGCAGGGCGTGGATTGAAACGCTGATTGCTGCGCAGTTGCGAATGCAGAGCGCGAGTTCGCCCTGCTGATGAAGCAGGGCGTGGATTGAAACATCGCCTAAAAATGCGTCGATCATCTTCGCCAATGTTCGCCCTGCTGATGAAGCAGGGCGTGGATTGAAACTGCACTCAGCCTCATACTCAGCCGCCGTCATTCGCCGTTCGCCCTGCTGATGAAGCAGGGCGTGGATTGAAACAACGCCGAATTGCAGGGCTACCTGCGCATCACCAAGAGGTTCGCCCTGCTGATGAAGCAGGGCGTGGATTGAAACCGGTAAAAATGCCGGATCATGATCCGGCAAAAACGCGTTCGCCCTGCTGATGAAGCAGGGCGTGGATTGAAACTGCGTCTGATGGCCATAATCTTCGCCCATCTGATGTTCGCCCTGCTGATGAAGCAGGGCGTGGATTGAAACGCCGCCATAGACGACCACGCCGGCAAACTGGCCGGTTCGCCCTGCTGATGAAGCAGGGCGTGGATTGAAACACATTGGTCTTGCTGATGACGTACCATTTGCCCTGGCTCGCCCTGCTGATGAAGCAGGGCGTGGATTGAAACGAGCAGAAGCGGCACGGCGTGCCAACGTGCTAGTGTTCGCCCTGCTGATGAAGCAGGGCGTGGATTGAAACTTTCTCACCTTCTGCGGGTGAGTCCAGACCGCCTGCGTTCGCCCTGCTGATGAAGCAGGGCGTGGATTGAAACTACAAGGTGAAGTTTTTATGCGGGTGACGGAGCCTCAGTTCGCCCTGCTGATGAAGCAGGGCGTGGATTGAAACTTTCCTGACGGTCTCAGCAAAGGCGCGCCCGTGGGTTCGCCCTGCTGATGAAGCAGGGCGTGGATTGAAACTATGTATATCCTATGACCTTGAGAATCTCATCAAGGTTCGCCCTGCTGATGAAGCAGGGCGTGGATTGAAACCATTCCTGTGGGTTCCACGTAACGCCGACGATGGTGTTCGCCCTGCTGATGAAGCAGGGCGTGGATTGAAACTTGCACGGCGAACGCTAACGGCCAGCCGTAGGATTGTTCGCCCTGCTGATGAAGCAGGGCGTGGATTGAAACATCGAGCGAGTAAGGAAGCCAGCGATAAGGGCCGCGGTTCGCCCTGCTGATGAAGCAGGGCGTGGATTGAAACCAGCAATCTGCGATGATTGAACTGATCCGCGCCGTGTTCGCCCTGCTGATGAAGCAGGGCGTGGATTGAAACTATGAGCAAACCTATTTGCAGCGCCCCGCCAGCCCGTTCGCCCAGCTGATGAAGCAGGGCGTGGATTGAAACAGTTCTATGACGATTTGCCACGCGGCAGCGATGTCGGGTTCGCCCTGCTGATGAAGCAGGGCGTGGATTGAAACAACGAACATATTGACAAGATGCTGGCTGAGTTGGGAGCGGTTCACCCTGCTGATGAAGCGGGACGGGGATGGTCGCAAGCGCTGTGAGGCTATATCTAATTTCTAGTTCGGCGGCTTCGCGGGTGGGGGACGTGAGTCAGAGGCTATGGAACTTACAAGACAGGATTACGATTTGATTCAGGAAGCGAAACGCACAGCCGATAGATTGCACCTTGAGGGCGTCCATGAGGTCGCGGCCGCCCTACGAACGGCTTCGGGGCAAATCTTCACAGGCATCCACATAGAAGCCGATGTCGGTAACGTCGGCATTTGCGGCGAGGTGGCGGCCATCTGCTGCATGGTGAGCGGCGGCTGCCGGGATATCGCCGTGATCGTCGCCGTCACGAGCGACGGCAGAGGCAACTACAAATTGCTTGTTCCTTGCGGCAGGTGCAGGGAGATAATCAGCGACTTTAGCTTGGAAGCGGAGGCTATAGTCGGCACGCTAGAACGGCCGTACAAGATGAAGATAACGGAGTTGCTGCCGCTCAAACCGTACTCGTAGGCAGACAGCCGCCGAACAAACGCATGCACCCGAGCCCGCGAAGCTCATTTCGCATGATTCTGCTAATGCCGCTCGCGCGCCCGCTGATGCTTGGCGTTCGGCCGCTTCGCCTCTTTGTGAAACCGAGGCGATGGGTATGCCCGATGAAATTCGCACTCATTGACATCTTCAACGACGTGCTCGTCGGCGTCGTGCTGTTCGGGGCTGCGGGGACCCTCAACTGGCCGCGCGCCTGGGTGCTGCTGAGCGTTATGCTCGTCATTCGGATGCTTGGGACATGGAGCACCCTGCGTGTCAATCCCGCGCTTCTCGAAGATCGCGCCCGCCTACCCGTTCGTCGCGGGCAGCCGCTGTCGGATAGAGTGTTGTTGCCGGCCTTCATGCTGTCGTACGCCCTGGTCGTCGCCTTCGATGGCTTCGACGTGACGAGGTTTCGCATCCTCGGCTCGCCGAACCCCGTCGTCGCCGGCGCGGGGCTCGCGCTCGTCGTGTTCGGGTGGGGTCTCGTGATGGTCACGATGCGAACGAACGCGTATGCGACGACGGTTGTGCGCTACCAGGAAGACCGCGGGCACGAGGTCGTGAGTACGGGTGTATATGGGGTCGTGCGCCATCCGATGTATGCCGGTCTTATTGCGGGGATCGCCGGCATGGGGTTGTGGCTCGGGACGAATGCCGGGGCATTGGCGACCGTCGTTCCGGCCAGTGTCCTCGTCGCTCGCATTGTCGTTGAGGAAGGCGTCCTGCGGGCTAAGCTCGCAGGCTACGATGGGTACGCGGGGCGGGTGCGCTACCGGCTCGTGCCCGGGCTCTGGTAGGTCGTCCGCATCGTGCTCGCTCGATTTGGCGCAGCGCCCGGCGGTTTCGCCCTCACGCCAACGCCTGGAGACCCGTCCCGGCAGAGGCCACGGGGCAACCTTCTTACCGATCCGAGCTATCCCGCCGTTCGCTCATTCGCCCGACCGATGCTAAAATGAATCGTCTATCATGCGCGGGCCGCCTGACGGCAGGAGTGGCGTCCGCCATCTCGGTCGCCGGTTGAGAGAAGCGTATGGAGTTGAAAGCTGGATTCGTTTGTGACCGCGGCTTGAACCCGAAACGCCCGGTCAATCAGGATCGTTACCTGGCGCTCGCCGAGCGCGGGCTGTTTGCCGTCTTTGACGGCGTCGGCGGCCAGCGCGCCGGCGAAGTCGCCAGCGAAACTGCCGCCGAAACCATCGAAGAATCGCTCGCCCACAGCAGCGCCACCTCGTCCGCCGAGCTGATTCGCCGCGCCATCCAGTTCGCCAACCGCGACATCTTCGAGATGGCCGAAAGCGACCCGGCTTACAAAACCATGGCGACCACCGTGGCGCTGTTGCACATCGATGGCGACCGCGCCACCATCGCTCACGTCGGCGACAGCCGCGTCTATCGCCTCGAAGAAGGCCGCTTCTTCCGCGAAACCATCGACCATACGGATTACCACGACGACTTGCGCGCAGGGCTGGCCGCCGGCTCGCAAGCCGGTCGCCGCAACGTCATCAACCGGGCGCTCGGCGTCGAGGCCGAAGTCGAAGTCGAGATCAAGACCCTGCACCTGCGCGACGGCGCGCGCTTCTTGCTCTGTAGCGACGGCGTCTATCGCCACCTCTCCGACGAAGAGATGGCGCACGTCTTGGCGCAGTTCAAAGACCCGCAGCAGGCGGCAAACGAGCTGAAGCGTCTGGTTCACGAGCGCGGCGCCGATGACAACCTGACGGCCATCGTCGTGCAGGTTGGCCGCGCCAAACAGAGCGTCGTGCTGGCCATCGAAGACCCGCTTGCCGCGCCGCGCGCCGCTCAGGGGCTGAAAGCTCAGGTCGCCGAGGCACAGCGCGGCGGCGGGCGCGGCAAGCGCATCGAAGTCAATTTCGGCAAGTCGTCGCGCCCACCCACGGTCTTTGACGAGCGGCAGCTAGAGCGTCGCGCCGTTAGCGACTCGCCCTTGCCCGTCGAGCGGCGCTCGGGGTCGCGCTGGCTGCTCTGGTCGCTGGTGGTTTTACTGCTCATCGGCGGGGCGTTTTACGGCGGCCTACGGGCATCAGAGTGGAAGGGGCTGCGAACGTCTGAGCCGCCTCAGTCAAATGACCCGATGAAGACGGGCCGCGCCGCCTTCGATCAGGCGAACTACGCGGCGGCGGCGGCGCAGTTTGCCACGGCCGTCGAGCGCGACGCGCAGAATCCGGAGGCTCAGTACTGGCTGGGCCGCGCGCAGTTGGAATCGGGCGAATACCCGAAGGCTGCGGCGAGCTTTGAAAATGCGTTGACGCGCCGCCCGACGCTGTTTGATGCATACACGCAGGCGGCGCAAGCGTATGAACTGGCGGGCGACCGATTGAAGGCCGCGCAAATGCTTCAGCGCGGCGCCGAAGAACGGCGCAAGGCGGCATCGCCCGTGAGACCCGAAAACGCCAACGCGCCGCGTTGACGACGGATGATTAAAAGATCGTGCCGGAACTGAGACTCGAAAACAGCATCGTTGATGACCGCTACTATGTGGCGCGACTGCTCGGGCGCGGCAGCTATGCCGAGGTCTTTGTTGCCTACGACCAGTTGCACCAGGAAGAGCCGGTGATCATCAAGGCGCTCAACGTCGCGCTGCAAGGCACGGCTGACGCCGAGCTTGAACAGACGCTCGTCGAGAACTTTCAGAACGAGGCCGTCGCGTTAGACAAAGTCCGCCACCCGAACATCATCCGCCGCCTCGGTCACGGCACCGCGGCTGACCTTGAAGGCACGGCCTTTCATTACCTGGTGCTCGAATACATGCCCGGCGGCGACCTGCTCGGCCTCTGCCGCCATCAGGCGCTGGCGCTCGACGTGGCGCTGCCCTACTTTCAACAGGTCTGCGAGGCGCTCGCCTATGCCCACAGCCGGCAGGTGATTCACCGCGACTTGAAGCCGCAGAACCTGTTGCTCTCGGCGGACAAGAAAATCATCAAGATCGCCGACTTCGGCGTCGCCAAGATGACCCTCGACGGCGCTGACGAAGTGACGCGCGTCGGCACCAACGTCTACGCGCCGCCCGAACATCACCCCGACGCGCCGGGCGGCTTGCGCGAGCGATTGACGCCCGCCGCCGATATTTATTCGCTGGCCAAGACGGTCTACACCGTGCTGACAGGCCGCGCGCCGCGCCGCTTCGCGCGCCAGCCCATCAGCGAATTGCCCGCCGGCTTGTTGGCCGAAGAATGGGGCAAGGGGCTGCTCGCGCTTCTCGAACGGGCGACGCAGGATCGCGCCGCCGACCGTTACCAGACGGTGCAAGCGTTCTGGGAAGAGTTCGCGCGGCTCAAGCTCGGCGAAGCCGTCGTCGCCGAAGGCGCAGACGAAGCGACCATCGTGCGCCGCCGCTTGAGCGGCACCAGCACCGTCGAGCGCGCCGCCTCGCAGCCGCGCTTTCAATCGATCACCACAGGCGCGCGCGAGGCGCAGCCGGCCCAGAAAGCCCGCACGGTTCTAAACATCCCGCTGCCGCAAAAGCCGCCGGTCGCGCCGCCCGCGGGCAATGGCTCGGGTCTCGAATCGGCGCGGGCCGCGGCGGACGCCCCGCCCCGCTCGCCTTACGCCACGGTCAGAGATCATGCGGCGCGGGCCGGCGTTGTCGAAGCGGCAGAGGTCAAGCCGCAGGGTGGCTTACGGACGCGGCGCATGAACGAGAGCCCGACTGCCGAGCGCAGCTTCTTCGACACCCTGCAAGCGGTCATTCGCTCGGACTGGCTGCGCCGCGCCTTCGTCGTGCTGCTGATCGCGGCGCTGATCGGGCTGGCCTCATCGATCTATCATTACTATGCCGAGAAGCCATTGACCGGCGCCTTTGAAAGCACGAAAGACGGGGTCATTGATGGGGCGATTAACGTCAACCTGCGCAGCGAGCCGGGCGGCGTGATACTGGCGACCTTGCCGCTCAACTCGCGCGTGCGGCTGTTGGAAGAACATGGCAACTGGGTGCGTGTGCGCGTCTTGAACTGGGCGGGTGGGATGCCCTCTGGCGCTCCCGACAGCGGTTGGGTCAACAGACAGTTTGTTAAAACGGATTGAGAAACGCTTCCTGGCCGTCGAAGAATTGCCGGAAGCGGTGAGCGAGAAACCAGGGTACTAGAGGAACAACAATGAAATGGTTTGAGAGCTTGCGCAAATGGATCGATGGTGAAGAAGACTTTGACGAGCAGGGCGAGCCGCGCCCGCGCTCGAAGTGGGATGACTTTCTGGTCGCGTTGGCGCGCGAGATCGAAGAGGTCATGCGGCGCGAGATGTTCACGCCGCCGGGCGGGCCGACTTATGTGCCGCGCGAATATATCGTCTTTCTAAGCACCGCCGACGATGCCGACTGGCAGGGCGAAAAGCGCGAGGGGCTGGAGCGCGGCCTGTTTCATGTGCTGTCGGAGCGCGCCAAAGAGCTAGCCGGCGAGAACGAGTTTCAAACCAAGACGCTGATCGTCGAACTGCGCGTCGACCCGTCGCTCGATTCCGGCAAATTCCGCGTCCAGCATGTCTGGGACGCCGAAGCCGAAAAGACCATGGTGTCGCCGCGCAAGCGTGCCGAGCCGGCACCGTCGCCGTCGTCGGCGCAGACGGTCGCCGAACAGCCCGACGAAGAGGCGACCATCGTGCGCCCGCGCCAGCCGGTGACGCCGAGCTTTTCAGTGCTGGTGCGCCGCAACGCGCCGAATGCCGACACCTCGCCGCCCGACATCCGCCCATTTTACAAAGACGAGATTGCCATCGGTCGCGGCTCGCGTCAGGTGGCGGTCGATCTCAGGCTCGAAGGCGATCTCGAAGTCAGCCGCCAGCATGCGCAGATCACCAAGAACGGCGATGGCCAGTTCACCGTCACCTGCAAAGGCGCCAACTCGATCA
This sequence comes from Blastocatellia bacterium, assembly GCA_035275065.1. Lineage (NCBI taxonomy): Bacteria > Pseudomonadati > Acidobacteriota > Blastocatellia > Blastocatellia bacterium. The sequence goes on along the minus strand of DATENM010000001.1, from coordinate 44,294 downwards.
TGGTGAATGACGAGAAGGAAGTCTTCACCAACGAGAGCGCCGCGGTGCAGCCCGGCGACAAGATCGCGATTTGCAGTTACGAGCTGGTGATTCAGTGAGGGCGGGATTGACTAATCAGGCGGCGGCCTTTGCCTATCCATTTCGATGCCACGCGGCCGAAGCCCGCGCCCAGCACGACCCACGCCAGCGCCGCAAAGACGAAGAGAAAATACTGCATCGGCAGGGTGTAGCGGAACTCTGTATGCACGGCTGATTGAAAGATGAAATAGTAAAGCGGCAGGATGGCGAGGAACATCGCCCGCCGCCACGCGACCACGAAACCGAGCAGCGCGCCAAGCAGAATCATCACCAGCATGGTCTCTTTCGTCACTCGCTCGGCGGCGCGCGCCACGGGCCGCAGCCAGGAGAGCGGCTTGCCCACAGGCAGGCGCGGCGATTGCGCCGCCAGCTCTTGCCACTCAGGTCTGACCGGCGCGGCCGTCGCCGGCTGGCTCAGTTGATCGCGCCGAAAAATCAGCGGCGCATGCGCCGTGTAGTTGATCATCTCTTTACAACGGGCGAGCATCACGCCGGCATACCAGAACGGATGTTGCTTGATGACGGTCAGGCTCTTGCGGACGCGGTCGCGGTCACGATGGATGCCGTCAGGCGTCGTCCAGCTTCCGCCATAGCGCGGCTCGTTATACAACTCGGCTTCCTGCCTCGCCACTTCGTCGTCTTTAGCCACCGCGCCGAAACGGTCGCCGCTATAATCGGCAATGCCTTCCCATAAATTTAAGCCGGCGCCGATGCTGATCGGCAGGAACTCATGATAGACCAGATAATTCCTGACCGTGATCGGCGCGATCACCAGCAACGCGACTGCCGCCGTAATCAATGCGCGTTGTGCGGTCTTGCGCCACGGCCTGCCGATGAGCGTCAACATCAAAACAAGAAACGGGCCGAGCAGCATGGGCTGAGGCCGCAGCCACGCCGCCAGCCCGCATAACACGCCAGCCAGCGCGAAGGCCAGATAAGTGCGCCGCCATTGCTGGGCTCGCAGTAAGACATAAAAAGCGGCCAGCAGCGGCAGCGCGCACAGCGCATCGGGCAAGATGAAATTCGAAATGTGCGCCAGATGATGCGAGACCGCCGCAAGGAACCCCGCGACCGTGCCGACGCGCCAGCCGAACACCGCCCCGGCAATCCAGAAGAGCAAGACCGGCCCAAGCGCCGTCAGCACGTTCTGTAGCAACTGTACGGCGAAGAAGTTGCGCCCCGCTGTCCGATAGATGGCGCTCAGATAGATGGCATAGCCCGGCGCTTCCGACAGCCATTGCGTCTGCCAGGGCTGGCCGTAAGGCCCCAGCAGCCCGCCGCCTTCGACAATGTTCACGGCTCGCTGGTCGTAGCCGATGGTCAGACCGGCGAACGGCTGATCGGCGGTGTAGATCACCGATTGCAGATCGACCGCATGCAGTGAGCGCACAATGAAGGCAAGGGCGAAGAGTAGAAGGCTGATCGTCAGCCGCGCCCGCCGGCTCATCGGCGCGCGGGTGTTGAGGCACGGCGCGAGCCAGCGGCGCAGGGTAAAGATTCGGCGTTGCAGATTCAAGCTGGTCTTACCTGTGATGAGGATCGCGCTGCCTGGAGCAGATTTCGATTGGGTTTGCCATGTAGCGCAAGGCGGTTAGCTTGCGCTAGTCACGGCGCAAGCTAACCGCCTTGCGCTACATCCATTCTGGAAGCCGGCTGAGATTCGGTCTTTTATGAAGTCGAGCGATAGGGCTGACCAGCAGCCGCGGATCGCTCCTCCTTAACCGTTGTTCTTCAAAATGATTTGCGGCTGCTCGCGAATGTCATGCGAGCAGCCGCTTGTTTTTTGCCGATGGCAAAGCACCCGGCGCGTGATTACTTTTTGAACTCCGCCGACTTGACGAACGCCACGAAGGCGTCGTTCCAGCGCGTCACCGTCTTTTCAGGCCCGACCAGCTTGACGAAGTAGTTGCCCTTCGGCGTTTCGATGACCCCCGCGCGCATGCGTGAATTCGGCTGCGGCGATTGCGAGCCGGTCATCATGTCGCCGCTGAAGGTGCCGCTGACGTCGAGCAAGGTCACAGGCATGCCATTGACCGTGAGGTTTTCAGTCCTGGCCTTGTCCATCGTCTGCTGCATCTGGCCGACCCATCGCTCAAAGTTGTCTTGCACAGAGCCGCCCTGCCCCTGACCGAAAAAGTAGACGACCAGACTGGCGTCACCGCCGCCTTCGCCGGGCAGTTTGTACTGCGCGACGCGCATGCTGGAAGTCGGCTTCTCGGCCGTCCAGCCGTCGGGCGTCTTGAAAGTCAGCTCGCCCGGCACGCTTGATGTCGGCTGGGGGATTGCCGGCCCGTTGCGCGTCGCCGCGCCGTTGTTGTTGGCCGCCGTTACGGTCGGCGCGGGCGCGTTGCAGGCGGCAAACCAGGCCGCAAGCGCGACCAGAAGAAAGGCGTTAAGTAGCGAACGATTCATCAATCAATACCTCACGATAAAACTAGCCGGACGCGCCGCCGTCAAGCCAGGTCGCCGTTACGCGCCCTGCGCCTGCTGGCCACGCGGGGCGGCAAAAACGCGCTCGATCATCGGCTCGAAATGCGCCAGCGGCAGCGTCTCATAAGCCGGGTCGAAGGCCGTCTGGTCCCACTCGTCGGTGAACTGGCAAGCCTTCGCGTACCACGGCTCGCTTTCGTACTGACGGCGCGCTTCGGGGTCTTTGCCCATGAGCGCGTAATAGTGCCGGCCCTGAAAATCCTGGTGCGTGCGAACGATCTGGTAGGTCTCGGGCGTCACGTAAGGCTTCAAAATCTCTGCGCCGATGGCCGGGTGGTTTTCGACCGATATGACTTTGCCGATGTCGTGGCAGAGCGCCGCGACGATCATCTCTTCGCTGGCGCCATCGCGCTCGGCGCGCGTCGCCGTCTGCAAGCCGTGGACGAGCTGATTGACGGCGAAGCCGTCTACCTGCGCCTCCAGTTGCGCGAGCATCGCCTTGATGATTTGCGGCATGGTTGCCTGTCGCTGGTTGACGGCCTGCGCGATCCCCTTCCAGTCTTCGATCTTTCCTTCATCCATTCTGGTAAACGACATAGCGGTGGTCTCCATAAGCCAGGGATGTGATTGACCAGAAGAATATAAACGCTGGCGCGGCTGATGAGCAATCAAAGTTCGGCCTTTGATCCTGGGAGCGCAGGCATCTTGCCTGCCAGTCTCACGCATGCAAAAAGTTGCGGGCGAGACGCCCGCGCTCCCAGGCTACAGCCGATTACTTCACCGAAACGATCACCTGCTGGAAGCTCGCCGGCAAAGCGTGCATCTCGCTCGACGCGAAGCCGGCGTTGCGGAACATCTCGTCCAATTCGGCGAAGGTGTAAGCGTCGCCGTGTGCCGTCGTCGCCAGCATGACCATACTGAAGGCCGCCGAGGTCGGCGGCGTGACGCGGTCGGGGTTCGGCACAAATTCCAGCGTGACCGCCCGCCCGCCGGGTTTCAGCGCCGCCTGAACCTTGCGCAGCAACTGCTCATTCGTCGCCGGGTCGAAGTGATGCAGGAAGTTGGTCAGTAAAACGATGTCGTAGCCTTCGCCGAATTCGACTTCAAAGGCGCTGCCGGGAATTTTGTGGTGCCGATCACTGACGCCGGCGGCGGCGGCATTCTCTTCCGCGACGGCCAGGACGCTCGCCCAATCGAGGGCATAGATTTCGGCGTTCGGATTATGCCGGGCCAGCGCGATGCCGAAGACGCCGTGGCCCGCGGCAACGTCGAGCACTTTCCACGGCTCGCCGGCATCGGCGTCGAGCAACTGCGCGATCCCTTCGGCGGGCATGGCCATCAGCGGTGCCATCGCCCGCGCGAAGTCTACCCACATCGGATGCTCCGGCTCCATCGAGCCTTCGGCGCTGATTACGGTGCCGCCTTTGCGCACGGACTCGGTCACATGGCTGAAGGCTTCGACCAGTGGCGGCGCGGCGAGAAAGTTCACCGCCGAGCCCATGTAAGCCGGCGAGCGACGATCAAGAAAAACCGACGAGTCGAGCGTCAGGGCGTATTGATTCTCTTCTTTGGTGAGGAACCCGCCGATAACCAGATAGTCACAAAGAATGCGCAGGCCGCGCGCCGAAGCCTTGCATTTTTCGGCCAGCGCGTCAGCCGTCGTCGCGCCTTCGGCGATAGCGGTGAACAGATCAAGCTCGATGGCGGCTTTCAATGCGGCGGTGCGTTGATACGCCGCCAGCGCTTCAAACAACACTTCCGGGGATGGTTGGATATTTCCAGTAGCTTGTGCCATTGCAGATGAGTCTCCTTTGATGAATTAAATACAGGACCGCTCAGTACTCGACATTCATAAAGACGAATTAAACACAGAGACACAGAGACACGGAGGGAACAAAGAGAAGACTCCGTGCCTCCGTGCCTCTGTGTCTCTGTGTTTGTTTCTCATCCCTTTTTGCAGAACTGAATGGCCCTGGCAGCCTTAACTGCGCTTCGGACGATAGACATCCGTGGCGTTGCCGAAGAAGACATCCGCCGCGTTCATCACTGTCTCGGACAGCGTCGGGTGTGGGTGAATCGTCAAGCCAACGTCCGCGGCGCGCGCCGCCATCTCGATGGCCAGCACCCCTTCTGAAATTAACTCGCCAGCGCCCGGCCCGCAGATGCCGACGCCCAGCAGGCGCTCGGTTTCGGGATCGATGATCAGCTTGGTGACGCCATCCGTGCGGTCGAGCGTCAAGGCGCGGCCCGAAGCCGCCCACGGGAAGCGCGCGACTTTGACGTTGCGGCCCTGCGCTTTGGCTTCGGTTTCGGTGAGCCCGGCCCAGGCGATCTCCGGGTCGGTGAAGACGACCGCCGGGATAGCCGCCGGCTCGAAGGCGGTTTTGTGTCCGGCGATGACTTCGGCGGCGACGCGGCCTTCGTGCGAGGCTTTGTGCGCCAGCATCGGGTCGCCCGTGATGTCGCCGATGGCAAAGATTGCCGGGTCATCGGTGCGCCGCTGCGCGTCGACTTTGACGAAGCCGCGCCCGTCCACTTCGACCCTGGTGTTTTCAAGCCCGAGCCCGCCGGAGTTCGGCTTGCGGCCTACGGAGATCAGCACCTTGTCGAAGACCTGCTCGGTCTGCTCGATGCCCTCGCCTTCCAGTTTGACGTGAATGCCGTCGTCGGCTTCATTGATGCTTGTCACCTTGGTGTTGAGCATCACCGCCTTGCACATCGCGTTGACGCGCTTGGCCAGAATGTTGACGAGATCGCGGTCAGCGCCGGGGAGTAACCCTGCGGTCATTTCGACGACCGACACGGCGGTGCCGAGCGCCGCGTAGACCGTGCCCAGCTCAAGGCCGATGTAGCCGCCGCCGATGACCAGCAAGCTCTTCGGCACGTCTTCAAGATCGAGCGCGCTGGTCGAATCCATCACTCGCGGGCTGTCGAGCGATAATCCGGGGACGGTTGCGGGCCGCGAGCCGGTTGCGAGTATCGCGTGCTCGTAGCGCAGTTGTTCGGCGCCGCCTTTGATCTTTTCGATATTGATTGTGTTGGAATCAACGAACGTCGCGCGGCCCTGAATGTATTTCACCTTACGTTGTTTGCTCAACTGGCCGAGGCCGCCGGTCAGCTTCTCGACGACGCTCGTCTTCCACTGGCGCAGCTTGCCGACATCAATCTGCGGCGCGGCAAACTCGATGCCCCAGTGCGCCGCCTCGCGCGACTCGTTGATCACCTTGGCGACGTGCAGCAGGGCTTTCGAGGGGATGCAGCCGCGATAGAGGCAGACGCCGCCGGGGTTCAATTCCATATCGACCAGCGTCGTCTGCAATCCGAGGTCGGCGGCCATAAACGCGGCGGCATACCCACCCGGCCCGCCGCCGATGACGACCACTTGCGTCGTGTTCACGTTGTCACTCATCCGTTTCTCCAGTAGGCAGTAGGCAGGAAGCAGGAGGCAGTTCCCGAATCGTGAAGGTTCCACAGCTTGTCGCAAGCTATAAAGCGGTCCCGAACTGCTTACTGCCTCCTGGCTCCTGCCTCCTGCTTCCTATCCCTCAAGCGCCAGCAGGAACGGCTGTTCGAGCGCCTGCGCGACCCAGCGCAGAAAGCGCGCCGCGTCCGCTCCGTCAATCAGCCGGTGGTCGTAGGACAGCGACAGCGGCAGCATCAAGCGCGGCTCGAATTCGCTGCCGTTATAGACCGGCTGGTAGGTCGCCCGCGACATTCCGAGTATAGCGACTTCCGGGGCGTTGACGATGGGCGTGAAACTGGTGCCGCCGATGCCGCCGAGATTGGTGATCGTGAAGCTGCCGCCCTGCATCTCGTCGAGCGTCAGTTTCTTATTGCGCGCCTTCTCGGCGAGTTGATTCATCTCGGCGGCAAGCTGGCGGATGTTCTTCTTATCCACGTCGCGGATGACTGGCACCAGCAGGCCGCGATCTGTATCCACGGCGACGCCGACGTTGACATACTTCTTAAAGACAATCTCGTCGCGCGCCTGATCGATGCTGGCGTTGAATTGCGGGAAGGCTTTCAGCGCCGCGGCGATGACTTTCAATGTGATGGCAGTCACGGTTAGCTTGCCGCCCGCCGCTTCGACCTGCTTGCCGAAGCGCTTGCGCAGTTGCTCAAGCTCTGTGATGTCGGCCTGGTCGTGCTGCGTGACGTGCGGCACGGTGAGCCAGGCGTTGCGCATATTCTCGGCGGTCTTGCGACGGATGCCGCTCATCGAAGTGCGCTCGACCTCGCCCCACTTCGAAAAGTCCGGCAGCGGCGCAAGTCCCGGCAGGCCGGCTGAAGCTGCCGCTCCGGTCTGCCCGCCGCTAATCAGCGACTTGGCATGCGCCTTGACGTCTTCGTCAGAGATGCGCCCGCTCGGTCCCGTGCCCGGCACCGCGTAGATGTCAACGCCAAGCTCGCGCGCCAGCCGCCGCACCGACGGCGAAGCCGGCACCGGCGCGCGTTTGGTCTCAGGCGTCGGCATTGGCGCGACCGGCGGCGGTGGCGTCGAGGTGGGCGCTCCCTTGCCGCCATCAGGGAAGCTGCCGGCGTATTGCGCCAAGGCGCGCTCGCCGAGCCGGCGCTCGTGTTCTAGCCCTTCCGTCGCCTGCTCTGGTTCCGGCTGTGAGGATTCTTGCGGAGCCGCTTCTTCGGCTTGCGGCTCGGCGGCCTGAGATTCGGCTTGCGGCTTGGCTTCGGCTTGCGGCGCGGCGGCGCCATTGCCTTCCGCAGCGTCGAGCGTCAGGATCGTCTGCCCGACTTTGACGCGCTCGCCTTCTTTGACAAGAATCTCTTTGACGACGCCGTCGCTGAACGCCGGCACTTCGACGGTCGCCTTGTCGGTTTCAAGCTCAAGCACCGGCTGATCTTTCTTGACCGTCGCGCCGACCTCGACCAGCAAGCGCGCCAGCACGCCCGAATCAACATTCTCGCCGAGCTGCGGCAGTTTCAACTCAGTTGCCATATCGTTCCTTTAGCTGTAGCGCAATCTGATAGATTGCGCGAGTCACAGCGCAATCTATCAGATTGCGCTACACAGGAATCAACTGCATCAGGCAAGCACCGGGTGCGCCTTGTCGGGGTTGATCTCCAGTTCTTTGATGGCGCGCTGCACCACATCGGCCTTGATCTTCTTGTCGCGCAGCAAAGCGACCAGCGTGGCGAGCGTGATATAGCGCGCGTCCACCTCGAAGAAGTCACGCAGCGCCGCGCGCCCGTCGCTGCGCCCGAAACCATCGGTGCCGAGCGAGACGAGCGGGCGCGGCAGCCATTGCGAGATCGAATCGGGCATCGCCTTGACGTAATCCGACGCCGCCACGAAAACCCCCGGTGCCGCGCCGACCGTTTCGGTGACGAACGGCACACGCGGAGGCTCGCCGGGGTGCAGCATGTTCCAGCGCTCGGCGTCGTGGCCGTCGCGGTAAAGCTCTTTGTAACTGGTCACGCTCCAGACATCCGCCGCGACGTTATAACGCTCGGCGAGAATCTGCTGCGCTTTTAGCACTTCGTTCAAGATTGCGCCGCTGCCGAAGAGTTGGGCGCGCAGCTTGGCTTCGGTGTTCTCTGTCGGTTTGAACAGGTACATGCCGCGCAGTATGCCTTGGCGCACGCTATCGCCATCGGGCATCGGCGGGTGTTCGTAGTTTTCGTTCATCAGCGTGATGTAATAGAAAATGTCTTCCTGCTTCTCGTACATCCGCCGTATGCCGTCTTGAATGATCGTCGCCAGCTCGAAGGCATACGCCGGGTCATAGGCGACGAGATTCGGGACAGGGTAAGCGAGCAAGTGGCTGTGGCCATCCTGGTGTTGCAAGCCTTCGCCCGAAAGCGTCGTGCGCCCGGCGGTGCCGCCGAGCAAAAAGCCGCGCGTCCGCGTGTCGCCGGCGGCCCACACCAGATCGCCGATGCGCTGCATGCCGAACATCGAGTAGTAAATGAAAAACGGAATCGTGTTGATGCCGTGCGTCGCGTAGGCCGACCCCGCGGCGATGAACGACGACATCGAGCCGGCTTCGGTGATGCCTTCTTCGAGGATCTGGCCGTTCTTCGCTTCCTTGTAGTAAAGCAGGGTGGCGGCGTCCACCGGCTCGTAGAGCTGGCCGACGTGCGAATAGATGCCGATCTGCCGGAAGAGCGGCTCCATGCCGAAGGTGCGCGCTTCGTCGGGGACGATGGGCACGATCAGCTTGCCGAGCTCTGCGTCGCGCAGGAGCTTCGCCAGGATGCGCACGAAGACCATCGTCGTCGAAGCCTCGCGCCCTTCGGTGCCGGTCTGAAATTCGTCGAAGACATCATTGCCCGGCGCTTTGAGCGATTCGACGGCGACGGTGCGCCGCGGCACGTAGCCGCCGAGCCGCTCACGCTGGCGGTGGATGTATTGCACCTCCTGGCTGTCGTCGGTCGGGCGATAGAACGGCGCTTCGGAAATCTCTTCGTCAGAGATCGGAATGCCGAAGCGCGAGCGGAACAGCCGCAGCTCGTCTTCGTTGAGCTTCTTCTGCTGATGCGTGATGTTCTTGCCTTCGCCGGCTTCGCCGAGGCCATAGCCTTTGATGGTGCGCGCCAGGATGACCGTCGGCGAGCCTTTGTGATTCGTCGCGGCGTGGTAGGCGGCATAGACCTTCTGCGGGTCGTGGCCGCCGAGCCTGAGGCGCGCCAGTTGCTCGTCCGACAGGTGCTTGACCATGTCGAGCAAGCGCGGGTCCGTGCCGAAGAAATGCTCGCGGAAGTAGGCGCCCGATTCGGCGCTGTACTTCTGCCACTGGCCGTCAACGATCTCGCCCATGCGCTTGACCAGCAAGCCTTCGTGGTCGTTGGCAAGCAGCGGGTCCCAATCGCTGCCCCAGATCACCTTGATGACATTCCAGCCGGCGCCGCGAAACGCCGCTTCCAGTTCTTGAATGATATTGCCGTTGCCGCGCACCGGCCCATCCAGCCGTTGCAGATTGCAGTTGATGACGAAGATCAGGTTGTCGAGCCGCTCACGCGAGGCGAGCGTGATTGCGCCGAGGGTTTCCGGCTCGTCGGTTTCGCCGTCGCCGAGGAAGGCCCAGACCTTGCCGTTGCACTGCTTCTTCAGGCCGCGGTCTTCGAGGTAACGGCAGAAGCGCGCTTGATAGATCGCCATAATCGGGCCGAGCCCCATCGAAACGGTCGGGAACTCCCAGAAGTCGGGCATCAGCCAGGGGTGCGGGTATGACGAGAGGCTCTGTTCAGAGCGCTGCTCGCGGCGGAAGTTTTGCAGGTGCTCGGCCGTCAGTCGGCCTTCGAGAAAGGCGCGGGCATAGATGCCGGGCGCGGCGTGGCCCTGGAAAAAGATGATGTCGCCGTTGCCTTCGCTGTCGCGGGCGCGGAAGAAGTGATTGAAGCCGACCTCGTAGAGCGTCGCCGCCGACGCATAGGTCGAGATGTGGCCGCCGATGCCGCTCTCTTCGCGGTTGGCGCGCACGACCATCGACAGCGCATTCCAGCGCACCAGGCTCTTGATGCGGCGCTCGATCTCGCGGCTGCCGGGGAAGACCGGCTGCGCGCTAGCGGGAATGGAATTGATATAGGGCGTGTTGGCCGTAAAGGGCAGGCTGATGCCCGCCTGCTGCGCGTGGATTTGCAGCTTTTCAAGGAGCTGGGTGACCTGTTCGGCGCCGCCCTGTTGGATGATGTAATCCAGGGACTCAAGCCATTCGCGCACTTCTACGTCGCTCAGTTGGTGTTGTTGAACTGCTTTCGCTTTGCTCGCCATGGCGTCGATCCTTTCTCAATCGGTTGGCTGTCGGGATAACTTGTATGACTCATATTCGCATCAACGGCGAATGCGGGCGTGGTGGTGCGGCGGTCGCGCGCCACTCGAAGGCGCAGGTGAGAGCTGTTGACCGGCACGACACATTCGCTAGCCTGTCGGCAGTAGTCCGCAAACTTCAATAATAGCGAGCAATAGAGGGGAGTCTCAAGTTCCGCGCGGCGGCGGCGGCAGAACTCCACGGATTTGCAGGCCGAATGAGGCGAAATAAACCCGAAGACACACAGACCCGCGGGCGCGGAAGAAACGCGATGCTTGCTTTTTGTCGCCGGTTGCGCCGCCGCGCGCCGTTGGGCTAGGATTTCAAAGATTTGACGAACAATCAGGGCGTTCAGGATGAGTCAGCAAGGAACCGAAGACATCACGCAACTGTTGATCGAGCTATCGCAAGGCAACCGCGTCAAGGTGGATATGCTGCTGCCGCTCATCTATGACGAGTTGCGGCGGCTGGCCGTGAATTACCTGCGCCGCGAGCGCCCCGACCACACCCTGCAAGCGACCGCCCTGGTGCATGAAGCCTATTTGCGGCTCGTAGACCAGACGCGCGTCAACTGGCAAAACCGCGCGCATTTTTTCGGCGTCGCCGCCCAGCTTATGCGGCGGCTGCTGGTGGATTATGCGCGCAAGCATAACGCCGAAAAGCGCGGCGCCGATTTTCAGAAGCTGACGCTTGATGAGAACATAGATAGCGCCGTCGAGCGCAGCGAACAGATCGTCGCCCTCGACCGCGCGCTTCAAGCGCTGGCCGCGATAGACGAGCAGAAAGCGCGCATTGTCGAGCTGCGCTTTTTCGGCGGCCTAACGGTCGAAGAGACCGCCGAAGTGATGGGCGTGACGCCCATCACCATCAAGCGCCACTGGCGCATGGCTAAGGCGTGGCTCTACGGCCAGATGAAATAATGACGCCGGAACGCTGGAGACAAGTCGAGAATGTTTTTCAAACGGCGCTCGACCTTGCGCCCGAAGAGCGCGAGCGTTACGTCACGAGTGTCTGCGCCGATGACGAGGCGTTGAAAAATGAAGTCGCCGCGCTGCTGACGCAGTACGAGCGCAGCGGCGACCTGCTGACTCAGACCCTGAGCGTGCCCGGCGGCGTCCATGCGCTGGCGGCAATCCTCGACGCCGAACATGACCCGATGCTCGGCCAGATGGTCGGCGCTTATCGTATTGAGCGCGAGGTCGGGCGCGGCGGCATGGGCACGGTCTACGAAGCGGTGCGCGCCGACAATGTCTTTCGCCGTCGCGTCGCCGTCAAGCTGGTCAAGCGCGGCATGGATACAGACTTCGTGTTGCGCCGCTTCCGCAACGAGCGCCAGATACTGGCGGCGCTCGATCACCCGAACATCGCCCGGCTTCTGGATGGCGGCACCACACAGGACGGCTTGCCTTACTTCGTCATGGAGTTCATCGAAGGCCGGCCGCTTTACGCTTACTGCGACGCGCAGGGCTCGACGATCAACGAGCGGCTCAAGCTTTTCCTCTCGGTCTGTGACGCCATCCGTTACGCGCATCACAAACAGGTCATCCACCGCGACATCAAACCGTCGAACATTCTCGTCACCGATGAGGGCGTGCCCAAGCTTCTGGATTTTGGCATCGCCAAGCTCTTAGACCCTGAGCTGGCCGCCGAGACCGTGGACATGACTATGACGGCGATGCGATTGATGACCCCCGAATACGCCAGCCCTGAACAGGTGCGCGGCGATGTGGTGACGCCGGCGAGCGATATCTACAGCCTCGGCGTGCTGCTCTACGAGCTGTTGTCAGGACACCGCCCTTATCAGTTGAAGCACCGCGCCCTGCACGAAGTGGCGCGCGTCATCTGCGAGCAGGAGCCGTTCGGAATGAGCGCCAGCCTGACGCGCGAAGCCAACCTGGTGTCGAGCTACGCGGACGACAGCGCCGGACTCGACGGCCTCTATCGGGCGCGCAACGCCAGTCTCGATGCCTTGCGCCGCGAGCTATCGGGCGACCTTGAGCGCATCGTCATGAAGACGCTCAGGAAAGCGCCCGGCGAGCGTTACCAGACGGCGGGCGAGCTGCGCGACGACATCACACGTTACCTCGAAGGACGCCCGGTCGCCGCGCCGCCTTATGTGCGGGCTGCGGCGACGCTGACGCGCATTACCGCAAAGACCCGGCCCGATGAGCTATCGATTGCCGTGCTGCCGTTCAAGCTGATCGGGCCGCGCACCGGCGAGGACACGGGCGACGAGTATCTCGGCATCGGTCTTGCCGACGCGCTGGTGACGCGGCTTGGCAACGTGCGCCGCTTCGTCGTCCGCCCGACCAGCAGCGTGCTGGCTTATAGTGGCGGCGACACCGGCGATCCGCTCGCCGCCGGCATCGAGCTGAATGTGAATTACATCATAGACGGCAACATTCGCCGCGCCGGCGATACCTTGCGCGTCACCGTGCAGCTCTTACAGGTGCGCGAAGGCGCGATCCGCTGGGCCGGGCGCTTCGACGAAAAGCTGATGGACGTGCTCAGGCTCGAAGATTCGATCTCCGAGCAGGTCGCCGGCGCATTGATCCCGCAACTGACCGGCGAAGAGCAAGAGCAATTGGCGCGGCGCGGGACCGAAGACGCGCAGGCGTTCGAGGCTTATCTGCGCGGGCGCTACTACTGGCACAGCCTGAGCGAAGAGGGCTTTGCCAAAGCCATGCGCGAGTATCACCGCGCCATTGCGCTCGACCCGAATTACGCGCTGGCCTACACAGGCATTGCCGACTATTACATCTTTGTCGGCATCTTCGGCGTGTTGCCATTTGCCGAATGCGCCGCCGCCGCTTACGAAGCCGCCGAGCGCGCCATCGAGCTGGACCCGATGCTGGCCGAGGCGTACGCGGCGCTGGCCTTCGCGATGGTCTGCCGCGACTTCGACTGGCAGGGGGCAGAGGCCCACTACCTCCGCGCCCTGGAACTGAACCCGAACAACGCCAACGCGCACACCTATTACAATTTCATGCTGCTGCAAACCGGGCGCTTTGAAGAGTCGCTCGTCGAAGTCACCCGCGCCATCGAACTCGACCCGGTGACGCCGCTGACCTCGATGGCGCTTGCCTGGCATCAATACCACTCGCGTCACTTCGACGCGGCCATCGAAACGCACCGCCGGCTGATTCAAACCGAGCCGCACTTCGCTTATCAGCGAGCCGTCTTTAGCTGGGTGCTGCGCTGTGCAGGCCAGCATGCGGAAGCCATCGCGCAGGCCGAGCGCGCCGTCGAGCTTGCCGGCAACGGGCAGCTCTATGTCGCCGGGCTCGGCATGGCCTACGCCGGGGCGGGCCGCGTTGACGAAGCGCGCGCCCGCCTGGCCGAGCTGTTGGAGATGGCGCAAAGCTATTACGTTTCGCCCTACTTCCTGGCGGTGATCTACGCCTATCTGGGCGAAACCGGCGCGGCGCTGGCGCAGATCGAAGAAGCGGTGCGCATCGGCGACGCCTGGATCACCTGGCTGGTGGTTGACCCGCAGCTTGACGCCTTGCGCGGCGAGCCGCGCTTTCAGGAGCTGGCCCGGCGGACGAACAACCCGGCGACCCTCCGGCGTCCAAAATAAGTTGCGGCATTTCAGAGACTTGCCCGCCCCTGCGGTGACGGAATCCCTCTGCCTCAGAAAAAAAAGTTTTTGACACTGCGAGGCCATTGCTGTTAAATTCAAACACTTGTAGGCTTGCCTGTATTCACAGCATGCAACAGCTCGGCAGGGAAGGTCATAGATGAAAAATGTCACACTAGACGAGGTCGTGCAGACCTATGGTGTGGAGAATTGGGGGGCAGGATACTTTGAGGTAAACCGGAAAGGCCATCTGGCAGTACGCCCTGCCGAAGGCGATCCGCGCTCCGTCGATGTCAAAGAACTGATCGATCACCTTGTCGACCAACGCCGCTTGCAGCTCCCCATCCTGCTGCGCTTCCCGCAAATTCTTACGAACCAGCTGAAAAAATTGCAGCGCTCGTTTCACGAAGCGGCGCGCGAGTTCAGCTATAACGGCACCCACTTCGGCGTCTTCCCGATGAAGGTCAACCCGCGCCGCGAGGTCGTCGAAGAGTTCCTGCGCGAAGGCAGCAAGTACAACTTCGGCGTCGAGTGCGGCTCGAAGGCCGAGCTTTACGCCGCCCTCTCGCTCGACCAGACGCCGGAATCCTTGCTCATCTGCAACGGCTTCAAAGACGAAGCCTTCATCAGCCTGGCGCTGATGGGCGTCAAGATCGGCAAGCGCGTCGTCATCGTCGTCGAAAAGCTCAACGAGCTAAAAATGATCGTGCGGCTGGCCGGCGAGACCGGCGTGCGCCCGATGGTCGGCCTTCGCGCCAAGCTCTATGCCAAGGGCGCCGGCAAGTGGGCGTCGTCGGGCGGCGAATCCGCCAAGTTCGGATTGACGCCGTCGGAAATGCTCGAATGCATCCGCCTGCTGCGCGAGCAGGGCATGGAAGACACGCTCAAGCTGCTGCACTTTCACATCGGCTCGCAGATCACCGACATCAAGCGCGTCAAGGCGGCGATGAAAGAGGCGGCGCGCGTCTACTCAAAGATTCGCCAGATGAAGATCGATGTCGAATTCCTGGACATCGGCGGCGGCCTGGGCGTCGATTATGACGGCTCGAAGACGACCTTCGAGTCCTCTGTCAACTACACGACGCAGGAGTTCGCTAACGACGTCATCTACACGATCAAGTCGGTCTGCGAAGACGAGAACGTCCCGGAGCCGAACCTGGTGACCGAGAGCGGGCGCATGATGTCGGCCTATCACGCCGTCTTCGTCACGTCGATCCGCGACGAGATCGAAACCTTTGCCGACGACCAGCCCGAAGTCAACGTCACCGACGACGACCCGCAGGTGATCATCGAGCTGAAGGCGCTCTACGACGACATCAACGCCAAGAACTACCGCGAGTATTATCACGACGCGCTCGACCACAAGGACGAGCTGCACACGCAGTTCAATCTCGGGCTGATCAGTCTGGAAGACCGCGCCAAGGGCGAGGTGCTGTTCTGGGAAGTCTGCGCGCGGGCGTCGAAGTTCGCGCAGAACGTCAAGGTGCAGGAAGAAGAGTTCGAGGACCTGAAGAAGATTCTCGCCTCGAAGTACCTGTGCAACTTTTCGGTCTTCCGCTCGGCCCCCGATCACTGGGCCATCGATCAGCTGTTCCCCATCATGCCGATCCACCGGCTCAACGAGCCGCCGACGGATTACGCGACCTTCGTTGACATCACCTGTGACAGCGACGGCCACATCGATAAGTTCGTTGACCTCAAGGACGTCAAAGAGGTGCTGGAACTGCACCCGTTCACCGGCGAGCCGTATTACATCGCCATCTTTCTGGTCGGCGCTTATCAGGAAGTGATGGGCAGTTTTCACAACCTGTTCGGCCAGACCAATGAAGCGCACGTGATTATCGATACGGATGGCCGTTATCACATCACGCGACTGGTTCAGGGCGCGCGCGTCGGCGACATGATGACCTATGCGCGCTATGACCGAGGCCAGGCGTGGGACAACTTTCAGCGCATGACGCGGGCGCGCGTCGCCGGTGGATTCCTCAGCCAGGAGGAAGCCGACGTCCTCGTCAGAGAATACGAAAGTGACATCAATCGCTATACCTATCTTGAGTAAGGAGCAAGAAGCGGCGGGCGAGGCGTAACGGGCGGGCTGTGCTGCCGCTAGCGAACGCCACCGCGTGCCGCTCTCGAAAGAGGCCGATGACTGTTATGATGAGAAAGCAAAAAAGCGCGAAGTACCTGACCAACCCAACGCGCCCGATCCAGATTGACCGTGACCGCTCGGTGGCGGGCATTCTGATGAAGATGGAAGGCGCGGGCTTTCAGGCGCGCTCACTGGCGGAATCGCACAACCTGTGGCTCGACATGCTGACGGACAACTCGACGGTCTTCCTCGGGCTGTCGGGGGCGCTGGTCGCCGCGGGCATGCGACGGCTGATCTCGTACTTGATTAAGAATCACTACGTTGATGTGGTCGTTTCGACCGGAGCCAACCTCTTCCACGACCTGCACGAAACGCTTGGGCGTTACCACTACCAGGGCGCCGACGAGTGGGACGACGAAGAGTTGCAGGACGCGCAGGTGGGGCGCTTCTACGACACACTGGCCAGCGAGCACGAGTACCGCGAGGCCGACGAGTGGGTTGGCAATTTCGCCAACACCGTGGACCATTCGCGCCCCTACTCGACGCGCGAGTTCCTGCACCTGCTGGGGCGCGAGCTGTCGGAGATCGCCACCGAAGACGGCATCCTGACGTCGGCTTACAAGGCCAAAGTGCCGGTCTTCTGTCCCGGCATTGCCGATTCGGCCATTGCCGTCGGGGTGGCGACTTCGCGCATCAACCGCAAGAACCCCTTCCAGTTCGACATCGTTCAGGACGTCGTCGAAGCGGCGCAGGTGGTGGCGCGCTCGGTCAATACCTCTGTGGTGCTGTTCGGCGGCGGCCCGCCCAAGAGCTTCGTGCATCAGGTCGAAGTGACGGCGGGGATGATGAAGCAGGGCTTGCGTGGTCACAAGTACGGCATCCAGATCGGCCTTGATCTGCCGGAGTCGAGCGCCACTTCGACGCGCAGCTTTGAAGAAGCGCAGACCTGGGGCCGCATCGCCAAAGATGCCAAGACCGTGTCGGTCTTGTGCGATCCGACGATTGCGATGCCCATACTGGTGACGGCGCTGTCGCAGACCGGCACTAAGGCGCTCAAGTCGCGCCGCCGCCCGCAGTTCAACTTCGGGCGCGACCTGTCTGTGACCTTCGGCGGCTAACCGCTCGGCGTTTAGAAGCAGCAAACGGCGCGGCGCTTCTCTGCATTCGCACGCAGAGAAGCGCCGCGCCGTTTTTCATGTAGCGCCCTGGTTGAACTGGTGGCAACGAACGTTTATGCTTGTTGCGCCGTTCAGGTTGTCAGCCGTCCGACTGAAGCCATCAACACGAAGATAAACCGGAGGAGCTATGCCGCTGTCGAGGAAAGTTCAAGAACTGGTCGGCGCCATCACGCAGCACCGGCAAGCCTTGCTTGATGCCGTGTCCGAGTTGAGCGAAGCGCAGCTCGCTTTTAAGCCCGATAACGGCGCATGGGCGATCAACGATATCTTGCACCACCTGGCGCTCACCGACGAAGCCAACGCCAAGCTCGCGGCGCGCGCCCTCAAGCACGCAGGCGAGCGCGGCCTGCCCGCAGACCCGACGCCCGACGCGTCGGTGCTGAACTGTCTTGACGAAGTGCTCGCGCCCACACGCAACACGCGGGCGCATGCGCCCGATTTCGTCACGCCGCACGATCACCTGGCCGCCGCCGAATCCATCGAGCGCCTGAAGACGACGCGCGCCCGCATGCTCGAAGCCGTCGCGCAGCTTGGCAGCTACGACCTGACACAGCTCAAGTATCCCCACCCGCTGCTTGGCGAGCTGGATATGTATCAGTGGCTGTTGATTGCCGGCGGCCACGAGGGCCGCCATGTCGCGCAGATTGGCCGCATCAAAGCGGCGGCGGGATTTCCTGAGAATCAGCAGCGCCTTTGACGTTAATTAACCGCAGAGGACGCAGAGGGGCGCAGAGGGTGAACATCAATCAAATCAGTGGCACGGTGGTTGATGCGGCAATGAAAGTTCATACTGCGCTTGGCCCCGGCCTGCTCGAAAAAACTTACGAGGTTTGCTTGATGTACGAGCTGCGCAAGCGCGGGCTACAGGTCGCGTCTCAGGTAGGTCTGCCAGTCATATACGATGACCTTAAAATGGATGTCGGCTACCGTCTCGATCTGTTGGTCGAGAATGCAGTGGTTGTGGAGGTAAAAGCGGTTGAAGCGCTTGCGCCACTTCATCAAGCCCAGTTGTTAGCTTACCTCAAGCTCAGTGGCAAGCAGCTCGGACTGCTGATTAACTTCAACGTCCTACATCTGAGAGACGGCATCAGACGCCTCGCCAATGGACTTTGAACGTTCCTCCTCTGCGCCCCTCTGCGCCCTCTGCGGTAAGCCTGATGACATAGCGTTTCTCACTTACTCGCCGCCTGCGCTGCCGGCTCGTCGAGCGTGAAGCCGACGAAGCCGATCATCATCTCTTCCCATGTCTGCTGGCCCCAGCGCACCACCTTTGTCGCATCCGGGTTCCATTTATTCTTCGTCGAGTTGTCGAAATGCGCGACGCATTCCAGGCGGCTGCCACGCGGCGCGGCCACAGGCTCTTTGAACTCGTAGCGCGTCTGCCAGTTGAAATCGTAGCGCGGCACTCGCAGGATGGTCTTCGCCGTGCCGTCAGGGTAAACCAGCTGGTACTCGAAATCCTTGCCGCGCAGGTGCATGTGCGGCATCAGGTTGTGAATGTGTGAATCGGCTTTAAAGGCATAGACGGATTTCACTTCATAGTTGTCGCTGCCCGCGGGGATTTCGAACCGGTGGTTCATCGCCGCGCCGCCGGCGAGGGCCTGCTGTACAGGCTTGCGGCTGAAGCGCAGGCCGATGCTCGTGCGGTCGGTCGTCGCTTTGCCGTTCGGCGTGTAGTGCATTTGCAGCATCAGCACCGAACCGGCCTTGATCAGCTTGCCGATGCCGTCGGGCAGAACCATCGGTTCTTCGCCGGGCGCGGTGCCGACCAGCCCTTCAAATCCGCCCTCGCCTCTGAATGCGCCCATGCGCTGCCGCGCCGCTTCGGGGCCGACGACAAAGACGATGACGTGATGCACGACCCCACGGTTGCCGGGCCGCACCTCGGCGGCCTGTATCCACTTGTCTTCCGTGAAGCCGGTCGGCACAGAGAAATATTGATAGCTCACCGTGCCTTCGGCGGGGACGCTGTACTCTGTGGGCATCGACAGCACGACGTCAGGCTGGCCGATCTGCCAGCCGTTGGTGAAGCGCGGCGTCGGCGGCAGGTCACGCGGGTTGCCTTCGGGCGCGCCATTGTCCACCCATGCGCTGATGGTAGCGATCTCTTTGTCCGACAGGCGGCGGTCATTGCGGAAATCGCCAACGTGCGGGTCGGCGTGCCACGGCGGCATCACGCGGTTGACGACCTTCTCTTTGATCGAGCGCGCCCAGGGCCGCGCCTCTTTGTAAGAGAGCAGCGACATCGGCGCGATCTCGCCGGGCCGGTGACAGGCGGCGCACTTGCTGAAGAAGATCGGCGCGATGTCTTTGCTGAAGGTCACCGGCGCCGGCCCATAAGCGCTCGCCGTGTCGAATGACGTAGCTGCCGCAAACAGCAGCACGGCTATCGTCGCAAGGCTCAAGCTGAGAGTTCGTTTCATCCTGGTCGTCCGCCTTTCTTCAAGAGAATAGATTACACCTGCTAAGACGCGCCGCGCCGCCTGCCGGTCGCAATTATTTTTCGCCCGCCAGCCACTCGATCTCGCCGCTCTTGAGCTGGTAGACGCCGCCCGCGACGGTGAGCAATTGCTTTTCGATGCGCCCGCGCAAAAAATCGCTTTCGCTGCGCACGTTCTTTATCTGCTCGCGCACGTTCTCTTGGATCGCCAGCCGCATCGCTGCCTCGGGGGGAAGTCCCCTGGCCTTGGCGCGGTCAACGGCCGGTTGAATCTTACGTGCGATGGCTCCGACGTGGTGCTGTTCTTCGTCGCCATTGAATGTCGCCTCGACCGCGCCGCACGATGCGTGGCCGAGCACGACGAGCAGCTTGACGCCGAAATGGTCGACGGCGTATTCGATGCTGCCGAGCGCCACCGGGTCGGTGACGTTGCCGGCGACGCGGATGATGAAGAGCTTGCCGAGTGACTCGTCAAAGATCAGTTCCGGCGGCACGCGCGAATCCGAGCAGGTCAGCAGGATGGCGTAAGGCTGCTGACCTTTGACCAGCGCGGGGCGCTCTTTGCGGTAATTCACGCGCGTGTTCCAGCCTTTGACGAAGTTCTCGTTGCCGGCCTTCAGCCGTGCGAGCGCCTTTTTAGCCGGAATGTTCGGCTTCTCTTCGCCGAATGCGGCGGGCAGCAAAACCAACAGTAACAGCGCGGCGGCGCGCAGGTGAGGGTGCCAGTTTGACAGATGTCGAGCGGTTTTTCTCATGATGTTCTCCAATCGGTTGATTCCTGTGGGGTGACAATTACACTAGAACTTCTTGCTCATCGTAATCCTTTGCCCGCCGAAATTCAATGACGCCGGCGCTGTGGTACAATCACGGCGTGAGTGAACGAGTGATGAAGGTCACCGAAGCGGTGCGGGCGGCGATAATCGATCATGCCTATGGCGCGTTGCCCGCGGAATGCTGCGGGCTGTTGAGCGGTGCCGATGGCGTGATTACTGATTGCCACCCACTGCGCAACGTCGCCGACCGACCGGAGTCGCGTTACTACGCGACTCCGGAAGAACTGTTCGCCGCCATGCGCCGCATCCGCGAGGCGCGGCAGAAGCTCCTGGGCATTTATCACTCGCACCCGCGCACGCCGGCTTATCCGTCGGCCTCGGATGTCGAGATGGCTTTCTACCCCGAGGCCGCCTACTTTATCATTTCGCTTGAGCCGCAACTCGACCTGCGCGCTTACCGCATCGAAGGCGCGCGCGTCGAAAGTCTGCGAGTCGAGGTTGCGCCGGCTGCCGACTCATGAACAACGCCATCAAAATTACCGCATTGTTATTCGGCCAGGCGCGCGAGACCGCTGGCGCGGCGCAGCTTGAGATCGAAGTCGCGCCGCCCGCGACCGTCGCCGTCGCGTTTGCGGCGCTGGTCGCCGCGCACCCGAAGCTCGCGGCGATGGAGCGCAGCCTGTTGTTTGCCATCAACGAAGAGTACGCCAGTCGCGAGCAAGCCTTGAATGACGGCGACCGGCTGGCCGTGCTGCCGCCAGTGAGCGGCGGCGCTGACGACGATGTGATCGAGATCACCCGCGAGCCGATTGACATCCCGGGCTTGCGCGCGCGGCTGCTTGCGGGCGAATCGGGCGCGGTGGTCATCTTCGACGGCGTGGCGCGCAACAACACCAAAGGCCGGCGGACGCGCTTCCTTGAATACGAAGGCTACGAGGCGATGGCTTTGAAGACGATGACGCGGATCGCCGGCGAAGTGCATGAGCAATGGCCGATCAACCGTGTCGGCATCGTTCACCGCCTGGGCCGTATCGAGGTCACCGAGTCGAGCGTCGTCATCCTTATCACCTCGGCCCACCGCGGCGTCGCCTTCGAGGCTTGCCGCTATGCCATTGACCGGCTGAAGAAGATCGTCCCCATCTGGAAGAAAGAATACTTTGAAGACGGCGAAGTCTGGGTCGAAAACCCCGAAGCCATGCGCCCGCCTGATGCCGATGCGACAACCGATGAATAGGCCCGCCGCCTAGCGTTTGTTTTCCGTCGCCGCCCCCTCCCGTATGGTCGGATAGGTGATTCCCAGTTGCTCAAGGTAGGTGCCGTACTTCGACGGGTCGTAGTAAAACTTCCGCATCGGCTCGCGGTAGGTCTCCATGATTCGCTTGTTCAGCCAGATTGCCGGCTTGTCCTGCGCCGAGATCAGCGGTTGATACTTGCGCTCTTTCGTCTGCACGTTGCGGAAATAATCCCATGCCTGCTCGACGAGCGCGGGCTTGGTCAGCAGATCAATCATGGTCATCGCCAGCACCTTCGCGCCCGCCGTCACGCCTTTGTGAGCAATGGGTGTCGCCATCGCAATGGCGTTCGACCAGTTGTGACCCGGCAGGTTGGGGATGTTCGCCGGATAGTTCAGCGTCACAGTCGGCACATTCCACGACACGTCGCCGATGTCGTCCGAGCCGGCGCCCATTCGGGAATCTTCGCTGCCCGGCCCGCGCGCCGGACGGACCTGCGTGTCCAGGCCGGTCTCCGGCACTTTCAACTCTTTCTGCACCGCTTTCGCCAGCCGTTGATCGGCCTCACTCCATTCGGGCAGGCCGACCTGCTTGATGTTTTCGTAGGTCGCGTCGGCGATGACTTTGTTGAAGTGTCCCGGCCATGCCGCGCCCAGCACGCGCGAGCTGAATGTAGTGTTAGTCATCATCGCCGCGCCCTGCGCCATCTGGTCGCCGATCTCGCGCATCTCTTTGATGTGCTCGTAATCCAGCTCGCGGAAGTAATACCAGACGCTCGCCGTCGGCGGCACGACGTTGGGCTGATCGCCGCCGTTGCTGATGACGTAATGCGAGCGTTGCTGGGTGCGCAGATGCTCGCGGCGGAAGTTCCAGCCGATGTCCATCAGCTCGACCGCATCCAGGGCGCTGCGCCCGCGCCAGGGCGCGGCGGCAGCGTGCGCGCTCTCGCCTTTGAAATTGTATTCCACGGACACGAGGCCGGTGCCGCCGGCCGGCCCCGACGAGACGGCGAAGTTGTTGCCGACGTGTGTGAACAACACCACGTCCACGTCTTTGAAGACGCCCTCGCGCACTAGATATGCCTTGCCGCCCAGCAACTCTTCGGCGACGCCCGGCCAGAGCTTGATCGTCCCCGAAAGCTTGGCGCGCTCCATCAGCCGTTTGACGGCAAGCGCCGCCGTGATATTGAGCGCCTGACCAGAGTTATGCCCTTCGCCGTGGCCGGGTGCGCCTTCGATCATCGGATCGTGATAGGCGACGCCGGGTTTCTGCGAGGCTTGCGGGATGCAATCGATGTCAGAGCCGAGCGCGATGACAGGCTTGCCCGATCCCCAGGTCGCCATCCAGGCGGTCGGGATGCCGGCGATGCCGCGCTCGACGCGGAAGCCTTCTTTTTCGAGGATGTCGGTCAGGTACTTCGAGGTCTCGAACTCCTGAAAGCCAAGCTCGCCGAAGCTGAAGACCATATCATTCATGACCTGGGTTTGCTTCTTCATCGCCTCGACGTCGCGGCTGACTTGGGCCTTGTAATCCTGCGCCGCATTCGATTGCGGATGCGCGGGCCATGCCAGGGCCAGGCATAACGTCAGGGCGTTCATTAGCCAAACAAGTCTTCGCATACTCGCTCCTTTCTGTTGCGGGTGCCGGCTACTTTTTCAAATATTGATCGAACCAATCAATGGCGAGCTTCATCGCCTGCCCGCGCTCTGTCGTGTAGACGCCGTAGTGCGTGATGTTGGGAATGACCACGTACTTCTTTTTGGTCCCGGGCATGCGGTCGTAAGCGAGCTTGGCATGGTCTTTATTGTCGAACAGCTCTTCCTTCTCGGCGACGATAAACAGCACCGCGCAGTCTTTCACTTTCGCCGCTTCTTCGACCGGCGCGTATTGCAGCATCTTGTCGCGGATGGGCGCACCAATAAGATTGCCGATCACTTTGGCGCGCGGCGGCGGGTAGCCCATCTCGCCGCGGGCTCGCCGGGTCGCTTCCGTGTAAGTCAGCGCCCGTTGCTGCTCGTCGGCGACGACCAGCCGGGAATCGAACGCGCCGACCTGACTGACGATGGCTTTGACGCGCGGGTCGCGCGCCGCGACGTAGAAGACATGGCCGCCCGAATAGCTTGAGCCGCGCAGGCCGATGCGATCTTTATCCACCATCGGCTCGCCCATCGCCCAGGCGATGACATTAAACCAATCGGTCGTCTGCTCAAGCGGGTCAACCACCTCGCGCACCTCTGTGACTTCGGCGGTGAATTTTTGATTCTGCCCGGATATCGGTTTCACAGGCGATGGGCCGACCAGCAGCAAGCGCGAATCGCTCTCGCCCCAGCCGCGATAATCGAATGTGATGGCGAGATAGCCGGCATTCGCCAGGTCAATTGCGTCGCGCCGAAAGTTGGCCGCCGTGCCGCCCCAGCCGTGCGCCATAATGACGGTCGGCAGCGGTTTTCCGGCGAGCGACTTCAAAGAGAAAAGCTCTGCATGTAATCGCACGCCTTCGCTCATGATGTTGGCGACGCGAAAATCGATATTGTCGGGCGCTTTGAAACCTACCGACGTGGATAGCCTGACGCCCGCCGGGTCTGCCGGGCGGGCCGGCGGCGTGGGTTGTTGACCTTGAGCCAGCGCGGGCCGCAGCGAAAAGATCAGAAGCAGGATGGCGAACAGCAGTCTTCCGGGTTTGATAATCAAAGCGGGCCTCCGAGTCTGAAATTGATTGGTGAGCGTGTGACGGTTGGCAACTATAGGTCAGCGTCTTCGTCGGCGTCAAGAAAGGGCAGAGAAGATGAACCGCCAAGACGCCAAGACCGCCAAGAAACTCTTTGCGTCCTCTTGGCGGTCTTGGCGTCTTGGCGGTTTAAGGAGTGTCAGTGTTGCAAGCCGCTGCGCGCCTGTGCGGCTTCGCGCTTCTGCCGTTCAAGCTCACCGACGCGCTGCGCGATGTGCGTTTGCTCGCGCTCGTCTTTGATGGCGCGCAGCGCCCTGATCGCTTCGTCATACTGCGACAGCCCTGCGTAACAATCGGCCAGCCCGAACTGCGCGCGCGTCCGCACTCCCGCGTCGGCGCTGTTAGAGGCCAGCTTCTGATAGGCGTCGAGCGCCAGTTGATACTGATTGCGCAAGTTGTAGATCGATGCCACGCGCATGTAAGCCTGCTCGGTCAGGTCGTCGTACTCTGCCGCATCCATCACCTTCTGGTATTCGGTGAGCGCCTGGCTGAAGTTCTTCTCGTCGAAATAAACATCGGCGATCTTCAAGCGCAGGCGGCGGCGCTCGCTCGGGTCCGCCGGGTTGAGGTTCTCGTATTCGGCGATGGCTTCATAGGTGCGGCCTAGCTCGACCAGGACTTCGCCCAGGCGCTCGCGGGCGACGGCGGCTTCGGCGCGCGTGCCGTCCTGGCGCAAGAATTCCTGATACTGAGTGCGCGCCTGATCGTAACGGTGGAGGTTGAGGTAGTAGATGTTCGCCAGCTTGAAGCGCGCGCCGAGCGACGCTTCGCCGGTCGGGTATTGATAGAGATAGCCTTCGTAGGCTTCCGCCGCCTGCGCGTAATCGCCGGCATCCCAGGCTGCCGCGGCGCGCTCCAGGGTGTTCGCAGCGCCACGCTGACATGCCACGGCGAAGGCCAGCGCCAGGATCAACAAACAGAGAAACGCGGCGACGCGGGGACGCGGGGACGCGGGGAAGGAGCGACACAGAGACGTGGGGACGCGGGGACGCGGCGAGGGATTTTTATATGAGAACTGCTTTCTATCGTTCGAGTCTTGCATCCCTCGCCGCGTCCCTGCCTCTCTCTTTCGCCCTATCTCCGCGTCGCCGCGTCGCGCTGATTAAACGGCGTTCTCGTCGGTGGCAATCTGCTGGCGCTCGATCAGCGATGCCGACGAAACGATGTCGCCGTCCGACGTGTCGATCAGCTTGACGCCCTGCGTCGAGCGGCCCGACACGCGGATCGTCCGGGCGTCAATGCGGATCATCTTGCCGTGATTGGTAATCATCATCAACTGGCTCTCGTCGTTGACCGGCAGCACGGCGACGACCAGGCCGTTGCGGTCGCTCGTCTTCATGTTGATGACGCCTTTGCCGCCGCGCGATTGGAAGCGGTACTCTTCGAGTCTGGTGCGCTTGCCGAAACCGTTCTCGGATATCGACAGCATCTCGATGTCGTCGGGCACCGCCGCGACGCTGATGACGTAATCGTCCTTGTCGAGCGTGATGCCGCGCACGCCATAAGCCGGGCGGCCCATCGCCCGCACATTCGTCTCATCGAAGCAGATGGCCATGCCTTCGTGCGTCGCCAAAAAGACCTTCTTCTTGCCGTCGGTCAACTCAACCGCGATCAGCTCGTCGCCGTCGTCAATTCCCATGGCGTTGATGCCGTTCGGGCGGATGTTGGCGAATTCCGATAGCTCGGTCTTCTTGATCGTCCCCTTGCGCGTCACCATCAGCACAAACTTGCCTTCTTCAAAGGCGCGCACGGGGATGATGCCGGCGACCTTCTCTTCCTTCGGCATGTTCAACAGGTTGACGATGGCTTTGCCTTTGCCCGCCGCCGCCGCGTCCGGTATCTCATGCACCTTCAGCTTATAGACCTGGCCATTGTTGGTGAAGATCATCACGTAGCTGTGCGTCGAGGCGACGAACAGGTGATCCACGATGTCCTCGGTCTTAAGCGTCGCCCCGCGGCGACCCGTGCCGCCGCGCCGCTGCGCGCGATAGACGGACACCGGCGTGCGCTTGATGTAACCCGAGTGCGTCACCGTGATGGCCATATCTTCGTCGGCGATCAAGTCTTCGAGCGTCAATTCCGCGCCCGCCTCGATGATCTGTGTGCGCCGCTCGTCGCCGTATTCGCGCTGCACCTCGCGCAGCTCTTTGATGATGACGTTGCGCAGCACCGACTCGTTGGCCAGAATCTCTTGCAGCTCGGCGATGCGCTGGATGATCTCTTTGTACTCCTCATTCAGCTTCTGCCGCTCAAGGCCCGTGAGCTTCTGCAACTGCATTTCGAGGATCGCCCGCGCCTGAAGGTCAGAGAACTTGAAGCGCAGCATCAGCGCCTCGCGCGCTTCGACCGTGGCTTTCGCCTTGCGGATGATCGAGATCACTTCGTCGAGGTGATCGAGCGCCCGCTTCAAGCCTTCGAGGATGTGGGCGCGCGCCTCGGCTTTTTTCAATTCAAACCGCGTGCGGCGGATGACGACCTCGCGGCGATGCTCGATGAAGATGTTCAGCGTATCGATGAGCTTCAGCTCGCGCGGCTGGCCGTTGACGATGGCCAGGTTGATCACTCCGAAGCTCTGCTGCATCGGCGTCAGCTTGTAAAGGTTGTTCAGCACGATGTCGGGGATGGCGTCGCGCTTCAGCTCGATCATGATGCGCATGCCTTCGCGGTCGGATTCGTCGCGCAGGTCCGAGATGCCTTCGATCTTCTTGTCGTTGATCAGCTCGGCGATGCGCTCGATGAGCTTGGCCTTGTTGACCTGGTAAGGAATCTCTGTGATGACAATCGCCATGCGCTCGGCGCTGCGCCCGGCGCGATCAATCGAAGCCTTGGCGCGCATGATGACCGAGCCGCGCCCGGTCTCGTACGCCTGGCGGATGCCTTCGCGCCCGTAGATGAAGCCGCCGGTCGGAAAGTCCGGGCCGGGCACGTAATTCATCAGCGTCGAAAGCCGCGCATTCGGATTCTGAATCAGATGGATGGTTGCTTCGACGACTTCGGTCAGATTATGCGGCGGGATGTTGGTCGCCATGCCGACGGCGATGCCACCCGAACCGTTGACCAGCAGGTTGGGAAAGCGCGTCGGCAAGACCGTCGGCTCGACCCGCGACTCGTCGTAGTTCGGCACGAAATCAACCGTCTCCCTATCGATGTCGGCGAGCATCTCTGTGGCGATGCGCGTCAATCGCGCTTCGGTGTAGCGGTAGGCCGCCGCCGCGTCGCCGTCAACCGAGCCGAAATTGCCCTGCCCTTTGACCAGCGGGTAGCGCAGCGAGAAATCTTGCGCCATGCGCACCATCGCGTCATAGACCGCCGAGTCGCCGTGCGGGTGATACTTGCCGAGCACGTCACCGACGACCGTCGCCGATTTCTTGTACGCCTTGTTAGGGGTAAGTCCCATCTCATGCATGGCGTAGAGGATGCGCCGATGCACCGGCTTCAAACCGTCGCGCGCATCGGGCAGCGCCCGGCCAATGATGACGCTCATGGCATAGTCGAGGTAGCTACGCCGCATCTCTTCTTCAATATTGATCGGAATCTTCTGTGCTGCTTCAGCCATTTTTCTCTCTCTCGTTATCTACTGTCTCGGATGGTTATGGGGTTTCTCAGCCCGGCAGCCGCGCAAGCCATGTGGCGCAAGGCGGTTAGCTTGCGCCTGGACTCTGCGCAAGCTAACAGCTTGCGCCACACCCGACCGCGCGCGCCTTTGCCGCCCGCAACACGAGCAGCGCGAGCCGTGGGCTCGACGTTCCTGCCGCCGTGTTGAGTGAGCCGCAAAAGGAGGCGTGTGAGATGAATTTTGTCTTATCGGGCAAGACTAATTTTACCCCATTTTGGCCCTTTTTCGCAAACCCCAAAGGCGCCAAAACCTCGCGAAAAATCAGCCATTTTCCTCGATTTTATGAGGGTTCGCCGGTGATCGCCTGAAGATGGCGGCGGGCGTCTGCGACCAGGCGCGTCAACTCGCGGTGGAGGTAGCGATTCGTGCGCCGCGCCATGGGCAAAAAGAAGATTTCGGTGGTGCGAATGTAGCGGCGAATCTTGTCAACTTTCGAGGAGCGAACCAGCGAGCGCAGGTTGTCCAGGCGGTCGCAGAGCTTGACGATGGGCGCGCCGGTCGGGGCGGCAGCTTCGATAGCGGCAAGGTAGGCGGGCAGGGTCACGTCTGCAAACTTGCTCAACAGCCAGACGACTTCGGCGACCTCTTCGCCGAACTCACGGCTGACGTCATCGCGGGTCACGGGGCCGTGCGCGTAATAGTCGGGGCTGTCTTCGATGACATCGTGCAGCAGCGCCGAACAGATCAGCACGGGCCGGGTGATCTCAAGCTCGGCGACAAGCGCGCGGGCGACGCGCAGCGGATGAACGATGTAGGGCGTGCCTTCGTCACGCATCTGTGTGGCGTGAACCGCCTCGGCCAGCTCGTAAGCGCGGCGGATCAAGGCCATCTGCGCGCCGTCAAGACGCGGCGCGAGCGCGCGAGCGAGATCATCGTAGGTGCATTCGTAAACCATATTCAAATGTAACCAGCCCCCGCCGCGGCTTCAAGCAGGGCGCGGGCAGGGGCATTCAGTTCTCGACATTCAAAAGGTGAATTAAACACAGAGACACAGAGGCACGGAGGGAACACAGAGGAGACGCCGTGTCTTCTCCCTGCCTCTGTGCCTCTGTGCCTCTGTGTTTTTCTTTCATCCCTGTTTCACAGAACTGAATGGCCCTGAGGCGCGGCCCTGCGCAAGGGCGGTCAGCTTGCGCACGCGTATGGCGGCAGTGTTTAATGGCTGCGGCTCTGGTTGCAAGCGCCTCGCCGGGTGAATGCCGCGATGATGAAATTGGTGATTAATCTGCTCAGGCCCTTTGTGCGCTGGCTGTGCCGCGTCTGGTTCCGGGCCGAGTTTCATGGCGTCGAAAACATCCCGGCTACGGGCGCGTGTCTGATCACGCCGAATCACGCCAGCTATGCCGATCCGATCTGGGTCACGGTGCCGATCCGCCGCAGGGTCTACTACATGGCATGGGACAAGCCGTTCAAGATTCCGGTGCTCGGCCAGCTCATGCGCATCTTCGGCGCGTTCCCGGTGAATGTCGAAGCGGCTGACGCCTCGGCGCAGCGTGCGGCGCACGATGTCTTGCGCACAGGCAAAGCGCTGGTGATCTTTCCCGAAGGCGGGCGCACGCGCACAGGCAAGCTGATGCCGTTCAAGATGGGCGCCTTTCGCTTCGCGCTGACCTACGGTGTGCCGGTCGTGCCTGTATCGATCAGCGGCGGCGAAAAGATATGGCCGGTCGGCAAGCTCTTTCCGCGCGCCGCCAAGCTCACGGTTACGTTTCACCCGCCGGTCGCGGTCGAGCGCTTGCCCGAAGGCACGAGCCGCGTCGAGCTGAAATCGCGAGCCCGCGAGCTGGCGCGCCGAACCTATGAAGCCGTCGCCAGCGCCGTCGCGCCCGATATGCGGCCCGACGAGCGCGGCCAGGCATCAGCCGCCGCTGATAAAGATTTCCCGCCTGCCGAAGACATCATCCCTACACGTCCAGCCGATTAGCCGAGCGGCAGGGCATCGCCCGATTTCATCTCGCGCAGCTTCTTCGCGCTATCACCGCTGCGGAAGTCTTCGAGCATGTTGGCGCGGTGCTTCGCCTGCGCGGCGGAACCCGCATGGGCGTTGAACAAGGCTTCGAGCTCTTTGATGCCGCGCCCGGCTTCACCCGCATGGGCGTAAGTGACGGCCAGCGCCAGCGCCAACCCGACGTAGGCTTCGTCAGAAAACTCTTCGCCGCTGATCTGGCCGGTTGCTTCTTCAATGGCGGCGCGCAGGCGAGCCATCTCGCCGCGATAGAAGTCGGCGAAATCTTTCGACGCATAAACGTAGCGCCCGCCGCGCCACGCATAAACCATCAAGGCGGTCGGCGAAGCGGCGTGCGACAGGTCGTCGTAAGATTCCCAGCGCGTGTCGACGACGATCAATTCACGCATGCCGTCGCCCCGCAAATCAGCGATGCGCTGGATGGGGCCGGCGGCGATCAGCTCGGCCTTGTGATTGGCGACGCGGTAGATTTCCGTCGGGTTGCAGCTCCAGCAGTTGCCGCCGCTTGAGCTTTGCACGATGACCTCTTTCGCGCCGTCGCCGTTGATGTCCGTGCCGTTCAGCTTCTGCAACTCGCCGGTCGCCGCAAACGAGAAATAAAAGTCGGGACGGCGAAAGATCGTCCGCGCCGTGCGGCCATCGCTTTCGAGGATGCGGAACTCGCTGCGTTGCGCCGGGTCTTTCGTGCCGGCGCGCTCAAAGGTGGCCGCCAGGTGCCGCGCGCCGGGTTCCAAACTGGCTTCCAGAGCCTCTTTCAGACGCAAGCCCTCGGCGGCGAGCTGCGCGATGGCCGGTTGAAATTCGCTGCTGATTTGCGGCGTGGCGGGCGTTTGCTCGGACGGGTGACCGGCGGCGGCCCCGGTAAATTGCTGGTGAACGGTCACGCCGCCGCAGGCTGCGCATTGCAGCGCCGTGGCGATCAGAAGAACGCGGATAATCATGCGCACCGGATGAACCTCAAGCGAAAAACTTCATGACAACAAGCTCTGAGCGCATGCGAGCAATCTGAGGAGAGGGGCTGCTCGGCTATTGGGACTCAAAACTTATGGCTCAATACTTTCAACGACGCGCCCGCGATTGTCAACCGCAACGGTCAGGGTTCGCGCCCGCACGCCGGCGCTTGCCAGCCGCGCTTCGAGCAACGCCGCGATTCCAGCAAAATGATTATTGGCAAAGGCGATCACCGTCGAGCCCGCGCCGCTGATGGCCACGCCGAGCAGGCCCGGATGTTCGCGGGTTTCGTTGTTCAGCTCTAATGCGGCGCTCAGGCCCGGCCCGTAAGGCGCGCGGTGCGGCTGATGCAGGCGGTCGCGCAAGGCTTCGCTCAGCCATTCAAAGCGGCGCTCCGAAATCACCGCCTGCAAGAGCGCGGCGCGCTGCACATTGAAGGCGGCGTCGGCGAGCGGGACCTGTTGCGGCAGGGCGCGGCGCATCTCGGCGGTGCTCATTTCGTAATCCGGCACCGCCAGCACGATCTTCACCGCTTCGGGCCAGGGGCGCTTGACGGTCGCAAGCGTCTGGTTGTCGTCGTCGGCCACCACACAGGCGACGACCAGTCCGCCGAGCAAGCTCGGCGCAAGGTTGTCGCCGTGCCCTTCAAAGTGCAGCGCGTAGCGGAAGATTTCTTCGTCGCTCAAACGCTCGCCGCTGAGCGTCTCGTAGACCGAGATGCCGGCGATGATGGCCGAGCTGCTGCTGCCCAGCCCGCGCGCCAGCGGGATTTCGCTCGCAACCGTCAGCCGCGCGCCGCTGATCGCGTGCCCGCGTTGCGCGGCAACAAAGCGGGCGACGAGAGCCATCAGGTTCGCTTCGCCGCGCTCGACCGCTGCCGCGCCTTCGCCTGTGGGGTTGATGATAAACGATTCTGCCGCTTCTTCGACCGTGACGCGCAGGTAGAGCGCCAGTGCCAGTCCGACCGCATCGAAGCTGGCCCCGAGGTTTGAAGTCGAAGCGGGAATGGTGATCTCAGTGCGCCGCATCTCTATTCATCAAACGAGCGGTGTCACTAATTCGCGGGCCTAGCCATTGCCAGCACTTCCATCATGCGCTGATGAATCAAGCCGTTGCTGGCTAAAATTTCCGGCTTGTATTTTGAAAACTGGCCGCCCGAAAAATCGGTGACTTGTCCGCCGGCTTCCGTGACGATCAAGGCGCCGGCGGCGCTGTCCCACGCGCCAAGGTTCAACTCCCAGAAACCATCAAAGCGCCCCACCGCGACGTAACACAGATCGAGCGCCGCCGAGCCGATGCGTCGGAGTGCCTGCGCGTTCATCGCAAAATTCTTCCAGTGATCGAGGTTGTTGAAGCTCGACGTGCGGATGTCGTAAGGGAAGCCTGTTGACAGCAAACTCTGTGAAAGCTCTGCCGTGTTGGACACGCGAATCGGGCGGCGGTTGAGGGTTGCGCCCGCGCCGCGCTCGGCGGCAAACAGCTCGTCGCGCATCGGGTCGTAGACGACGCCCAGAATCGTTTCGCTTTTGTATTCGAGCGCAATCGAAACGGCGAACACCGGGAAGCCGTGCGCGAAGTTGGTTGTGCCGTCGAGCGGGTCAACCACCCAGCGGTAATCCGAGTTGCTGTCGTCGAGCCCGCCTTCTTCGCCGAGCACTTGATGGCGCGGGTAATGCGACGCGATGGCTTCACGAATCAAGCGCTCGCTGGCCAGGTCAACGTCGGTGACAATGTTGATGGCTCCCTTGTGGCCGATATCAATCGTGGTGCCGACGCGGTCGCGCAACAGCCGCCCCGCGTCCTGCGCCACACGAATAGCAAAATCTAGCATGCATCCCTCTGTCATCAGGAGGCAGGAGGCAGTTATCAGAATCCTCAACATTCCGTCGCATCACAGCAAGTCATGCGTGGATTATTACCTGCCTCCTGCTTCCTGCCTCCTGCCTCCTGCCTCACTTGAGCTGTCCGAGTCGTTTGAGCAGGCGGTAAACGTCGAAGGCGGTGCCGACCAGGCCAAGGATCAGGCCGACGATCAGCCACAGCGGCGTGGTGCCGTACTTGCGATCTATCCACCAGCCGAACAAGGCCGGGACGAAGAGCATGGAAGGAATCGCCAGCGCCAGCCCGATGGTCGCCGTCGCCTGTCGCCAACTGATGCCGCCGCTATTCCCGCTTTCATCGTCTGTCGGCATACGGTTATTGAGCAACAGAACGGCGCGAAATGCAACCGCGGCGGCTGGCTATCGCTGTGGCAATCGCATGGGGCCGCCGTCGTTTTCAGGCGGCGCGGGTTGTCCCTTGCTGCCGGGCGGCGCGGCCTGCGCGGGCGGCGTTGGCGGTGGGCTGCCCGCCGTTCTGAAGCCCGGCGAAGCGGCGGCGCGCTGGGTGAAGCTGATGACCGGTTGCGGGTAGACGCCGATGAAGACGACCAGCAGCACGGCCACTGCCATCGCCACGCGCAAAGGCGCGGCCATTAGCACCGGCTGGGCTTCGGCTTCGGGCTCGATGTACATGGCGCGGATGAAGCGGATGTAGTAGTAAAGCGACACGACGCTCATGACGACGGCGAGGATGGCCAGGCGCACCAGCCAGGGGTTGCCGGTTTCGATCAGCCCGCCGAAGAGATAGAACTTGCCGATAAACCCGGCGGTCGCCGGGATGCCGCCGAGCGACAACAGAAAGACGGTCATCATCACGGTCAGCAA
The DNA here is from genome assembly GCA_035275065.1 of Blastocatellia bacterium. Classification (NCBI taxonomy): domain Bacteria; kingdom Pseudomonadati; phylum Acidobacteriota; class Blastocatellia; species Blastocatellia bacterium. The sequence continues at coordinate 10,762 of DATENM010000001.1, read as the reverse complement.
CGGCGCTTTCTTCATCAAGCCGTTCAGGTCTTCCAGGCGGTCGCCGACGATGCCGTGCCGACGCAACGCGATGATACAGCCAAAGACGCCGATGTTCGTCAGCGTGTAAACCACCATGTAGATGATGAAGCCTGTGTAGCCGGTCTGGTTGCCGGCGACCAGTCCGGTCAGCGTGTAGCCCGCGTGCGAGATGGAGGAATAGGCGAGCAGCCGCTTGGTGTTCTGCTGAGTCAGCGCGGCCAGGTTGCCCCAGACAATAGTGATGGCGGCTACAACTCCCAGCAGCAATGCCCAGCCGGGCAGCACCGGCGCCCCCGTCGCCGGGTCGCCCGCCAGCGCGCTGCGCAGGTCGGGCAGGCCATAGAGAAAGAGCCGACCGAACATGGCAAAGCTGGCGGCTTTGACCGCCACCGACATGAAGGCAGTCACCGGAGTCGGCGCGCCTTCGTAAGCGTCGGGCGCCCACATATGAAACGGCACGGCGGCGATCTTGAAGAACATTCCGGCAGACATCAGGATCATCGCCATCAAGACCAGATAGCGCACGTCCGCGGGCGTCCCCAGCGGGTTGAAGTTCGGCGAGGCAACAATGGGCAAGGCGGCGGCGATCTTTGCCAGGTTGGTCGTGCCGGTCATCCCATAGATCAGCGAGATGCCATAGAGCAACACGCCCGACGAAAAAGCGCCGAGCAGAAAGTATTTCATCGCCGCTTCGCTCGACCGCTTATCGCGTCTGAGATAGCCGACCAGGATATAGACCGACACCGCCATCAGCTCAAGCGAGATGAACAGCGACAGCAGATCGACCGCCGACGCCATGAACATCATGCCGATCACCGAAAAGAGAATCAGCGCGTAATATTCGCCGCGCTGCTCGCCTTCGGTTTCCAGGTACTTGATCGATAGCAGGATCGACAGCGCCGCGCCGACCAGGAAGACGGCCTTGAAGACGACGGCGTAGTTATCCACCACGATCATGTCGAAGAAGGCGGTGCGCGGCGACCCTTTGCGAACGATGTCGGTGTAAAGAATGATAAGCGAAACGGAGGCGAAGCCGAGCCCGGCAAGGCACGTCCATGCGACCCATCGCTTGTGGGCGCGCGGCAGCAGCACATCGAGGATGAGCGCGCCGCAGGCGAAGACGGTGAGAATGACTTCCGGCGTGATGTACTGCACCGTCTGCCGGGCGATGGCCGAAAGGTCGGTGGCGGCTTGAAGTAGTGCGAGCATAAGTTTGGTTTCCTGCTGGGAGCGCGGGCGTCTCGCCCGCAGACTTTGCGCTTGCGAAAGCGGCGGGCGAGACGCCCGCGCTCCCAGGTATTATCTCGTCCCGCCCACCGGCGTTGGCTCAGCCGGCGCGGGGGCTTTCTCTTCCGCGACCTTTTCGGTGAGCGGCGGCGCTTTGAAGAAATCGGGCTGCACCTGCGCGACCACGACGTTGGTCTGCGGCTGAATGTAAGAGAGCAGCGGCGTCGGGTAGATGCCGATCCAGAAGATCAACAGGATGAGCGGCGCGAACTGCCAGGCTTCGCGGCGGTTCAGGTCGGGCAGATGGCGATTCGCTTCGCTCGCCGCTGGCCCCAAGAAGACGCGCTGATAGAGCCACAACAAATACGCCGCGCCGAGGATGACGCCGATGGCCCCGAAGACCGCCCACAGCGGTCGCGCCTGAAACGCGCCGCTCAAGGCCAGGAACTCGCCGGGGAAGTTGTTCATCAGCGGCAGGCCCAGGCTCGACAACGTGACGATTAAAAAGATCGTCGCATAGACCGGCATGACATGCGCCAGCCCGCCGAACTCTTTGATCTCGTAGGTGTGGCGGCGCTCGTAGAGAATGCCTGCGAGCATGAAGAGTGCGCCGGTCGAGATGCCGTGGTTGATCATCTGTAGTACCGCGCCGTTGATGCCTTGCGGGTTCAGTGCGAACAAGCCGAGCATCACCAGCCCCAGGTGCGACACCGAAGAGTAGGCAATCAGCTTCTTGACATCCTTCTGCGCCATCGCCACCAGCGCGCCATAAACGATGCCGATGATGGCCAGCACCACCATGACGCTGCGCACCGTCGGGTGCAACGCGGCGTCAGGGAAGATCGGCAGCGAAAAACGCATGAAGCCATAGGTGCCCATCTTCAGCAGCACGCCCGCCAGGATGACCGAGCCGGCGGTCGGCGCGTCGTAATGCGCGTCGGGCAGCCAGGTATGAAACGGAAACATCGGCACTTTGATGGCGAACGACAGCGCGAAGCCGATGAACATCCAGATGACCACGCTCAGGCCAAAGACCGCCTTGATGTGCGGCCCCGCGGCGGTCAGCGCGGCGATGTTGAACGAGCCGCGCGAGTATTCCGGCGGCAGCCGCTGGGCGTTGGCTTTGTCTTTGCCGTCAACGCGGGCCATCGCGTTATCGATCAAGTTGTACATCGCGTCGTTGAAGCGATTGGTCTGGACGTTGGTGGCAAGCTGCCGCGCCGTGGCTTCGACGGCGGGGCGCTGGGCCGCGACCACGCCCGGAAAAATGAAGAAGAGTTTCAACACCGCCAGCAGCATCACCACCGAGCCGACCAGCGTGTAAAGGAAGAACTTGATGGCCGAATAGAGGCGATTCTTGCCGCCCCAGATGCCGATCAGAAAGTACATCGGCACCAGCATCACTTCCCAGAAGACGAAGAAGAGGAAGAGATCGGCGGCCACGAACGCGCCGAGCATGCCGGTCTGCAACAGCAGCAGCATGACGTAGTACTCTTTCTCGCGCCCCTTCTCGCGGATGTAAGCCCACGAGCAGACGACCGAGACGACGCCCAACAGCGTCGTCAGCATCACCAGCACCAGCGCGAGCCCGTCTATGCCGAGCTGATAGCGCGCGCCGATGACAGGAATCCAGTCGTGGTCTTCGATGAACTGCAAGCCGCCCAGGCCCCGGTCATAGCCCGCGCCCCTTCCGAGAAAGCCTGTGACCAGCGGGATAGAGATCAAAAAGCAGACGACGATCCAGAGATTGGCAAACCAGCGGATGCGGTCGTTTCTCAGCTTATTGAAAAAGAGCAGAATGATTGCGCCGACCGCCGGCAGCCATGTCACCCACGAGAGAATGCCGATGCCGAAAAATTTAATCTCAGGCATGCGAGAGTGCCTCCTTGCGCGTTGTGGCGCGAGCCGTCAGCTTGCGCGCCATCATTACTTGCCAATGAAACCTTTGAGCGTCGTCGTGATCGCCGGATAGACATACCAGACGAAGACCAGGAACAGGCCAACCACAAACAGCAGCGCGTAATTCTGCCAGAGCCCTGTCTGTGCCGTGCGGAAGACGACCGAGCCGGCGCGCGTGATCCAGCCGGTCGCATTCACCAGCCCGTCAACGATCCACTTATCCCACCAGCCGCTGAGCATTGCGCTGACGCGCGTCAGCCAGCCCGTGCCGTTGACGCCGCCATCAACGACGCCGGCATCGACGCGCCAGAGGGCGTTGTTGACGGCTTTGCCCGCCTCGACGCCTTTCACGTCGAGCAGCCAGTCCCAGTACCACTTGTTGAAGCTGAGCCGGTAAAGCGGTTTGAGGCGCGCGGCCCACTGCTTCGGCAACTCTGGATGCTTACCGTAGAACTGAATGCCTAAATAGATGCCGAGGCCGGCGACCGCAAGCGACAGCGCCATCAGTCCCAGCTCAAGGCCGCCCAACGAGGCATGCTCGGCGGTGGCGTGTTGCGCCGCGGCCTGCGCGGTCGCATGAGCCGCCTCGGCCTGTACGGGTGCTTGCTCGACGCGGGCAATCACCGGCTCCATCCAGTGCTCGAAGGCGCTCAGGTGCGGGATGCCGACAAAGCCGACGAGGACGGAGCCGACCGCAAGCACGATGAGTGGCAGCGTCATACTGTGCGGCGATTCTTTCGGCTCGAAATGAGTGTGGGGGATGCCATGCGCGTCCAGCCGGTCACCGGCGTCGTGCGCGCCGACGTGCTCGCCGGGCTGATGATGCGGGCGGTCGCCTGCCGATGCGACCATCGCGTCATGCGGCTGTAAGCCTTTGTCGTGCGCCGCGGCGAATGCCTCATCCGCTTCGCCGCCGGCGTGCCGCTGGCGAAAGCGCTCGTCGCCTCTGAAGGTCAGCCACATCAGCCGCGTCATATAGAACGCCGTCACCCCCGCGGTGACCAGCGCCACAAACCAGAGAATCTTCGCGCCGCCAAACACATCGGTGCTGAAGGTGTTCCAGAGAATCTCGTCCTTCGAGAAGAAGCCGGCAAACGGCACGATGCCGCAGATGGCCAGCCAGCCCGCCGCCATCGTCCAGTAAGTCGTCGGCAGGTACTTCCGCAAGCCGCCCATGCGCGGCATCTCTTGCTCGTGGTGCATGGCGTGAATGACCGAGCCCGAGCCGAGGAAGAGTAGCGCCTTGAAGAAGGCGTGCGTCAGGACGTGAAAGATCGCCGCGACGAACGCGCCGACGCCCGCGCCCAGGAACATATAGCCGAGCTGCGAGACCGTCGAGTAGGCCAGCACTTTCTTGATGTCGGTCTGCGTGATGCCGATGGTCGCCGCGACAAATGCCGTCAAACAGCCGACCAGCGCGACGATCATCATCATGGTCACCGAATGTTGAAAGATGAAGTTGGTGCGCGTCACCATGAAGACGCCCGCGGTCACCATCGTCGCCGCGTGAATCAGCGCGCTCACGGGCGTCGGCCCGGCCATGGCGTCGGGCAGCCAGATGTAGAGCGGGATTTGCGCGCTCTTCCCCGTCGCGCCGATGAAGAGTCCGAGCGCCAGCCACGACATCAAGCCCCACGTCCAGAGCTGCTCGACCGGATAAGCGGCGACCGCCGAGCGCAGCTCGGCAAAGTTCACTGTGCCGAAGGTCGCAAAGATTCCAAAGATCGCCAGCGAAAACCCGAAATCACCGATGCGGTTGACGACGAAGGCTTTCTTCGAGGCGTCGCCCGCCTCCTTGCGGTCGAAGTAATAGCCGATCAGCAGGTACGAGCAGAGGCCGACGCCTTCCCAGCCGACAAACATGACGACGAAGTTCGACGCCATCACCAGCACCAGCATCATGAACATGAAGAGGTTCATGTAGGCGAAGAAGCGATAAAAGCCGCGGTCGCCATGCATATACCCGGTCGCGAAAATATGAATGCACAGGCCGACGAAGGTGACCACGAACATCATCACCAGCGACAGTTGATCGATCTGATAACTCCACTCGACTTTGAAATCCGCCAGGTGTCCGGCTTCATGACCCGCGGTTATGTGCGCCATGCCGCCGGGCAGGAACTCGAACGATTGCGGGAAGCCGCCGCTCGTCACATACGGCTGGCGGTCGTGGGCCGGCGCGTAGCTCGACGCGTATTCGTAGAAAGCGCCGATGGTCAGCAGCAGCGACAGCAGGATGACGCCGCAGCCGATCAGGCTGACGGCGCGCTCGCTGAGGCGCAGCCGCCGGCCAAGCAGAAAGTTGATGAGGAAGCCGAGAAGCGGAAAGACGGGAATGAGCCAGACAAGTTTTAGCATAAGTCAGTGATGCGTGATGCGTGAGGCGTGGTCAGAGTCGGGCGCGGCTCAACCCGTTACTCATCACGCCTCACGCATCACTTTGTTTTACCACTTCAGTAAATCGATCTCGTCAATGGCGATGGTTTCGCGGTTGCGGTACATCGCAATGACGATGCCCAGGCCGACCGCCGCCTCGGCAGCCGCGACGACAATGACGAAGATAGTGAAGACCGGCCCGGTCAGCGGCTCGACGATGAGCTTGGCGTCGGTGAGCGCCTTCTGGTTCATCGCCAGATAACGCGAGAAGGCGATCATGTTCAGATTGACCGCGTTCAAAATTAGCTCGATAGACATGAAGATGATGATGATGTTGCGGCGCGACAGCACGCCGGCGACGCCGACGACGAAGAGCAGAAAGCTCAGCATGAGAAAGTTGATGAGCGTCGGTTCGAAGCGTTTGACCGGCGAGGCTTGCGCTTGCAGCAACAGCGGCGTAATCAGGGCGAACGCGCCCAACAAAAAACTGGTCACAGCGACCTCCAGATTATTCGTAATACTTCTCTTGCCGGGTGCCGCGGGCCAGCAGGACGGCACCGACCATCGCCACCAGCAATAGCACAGAAGCGATTTCAAAAGGCAGCGCCGCTTTGCGATAGAGCGCGTCACCGACGTTCTCGGTGTCTTGCGAGATGTAGAGGCCGGCGCCGGCGCTGCTGCGTTCGGCGGTGTCGGTCGCCGCCGCGGCTGCCGCCGCCGTCGCCTCGGCAGACGGTCGGAAAGCCGCTTGCGCCGGGTTCATCGCAAAGTAAAACGACAGCGCCAGCAGCAAAGCGACGATGACCGCGGGCCATGTCTGCCGCGTATAGAGCTGCACGCGCGCTTCTTCTTCGGCGCGCGTCTCGACCAGCATGATGACGAACAGGAACAGCACCATGACGCCGCCGACATAAACCAGTATCTGCACGCCGGCGACGAATTCGGCGCGCAGCAAGATGAACAACAGCGCGACGTTGACCAGCGTGGCGATCAAAAACAGCGCCGAATGCACGGCGACGCGCGCCGTTACGACGAAGACCGCCATAAACAGCGTCATGATCGCCAGCACATAAAACAGCACGCCTTCCCAGCCGTGTAATTGCATAGACCCCTTCGATTTTGGATTTTGGATTGGGGAACAGACTACAGGCTGCTGACGGCTTGACTTGTTCTGCTAATCCAAAATCGCCAGCGCGAAGCGCTAAGCCATGAAAATCCAAAATCCAAAATCATTTGGTGTAGCGCACGTAGTTGATGCCTTTTTCGAGCATCTCGCGATCCCAGCGAAAACCTGAGCGATGATAAACGGCCAGCTCGAAGCTCTGCGTCAGTTCCAGGCAATCGGTCGGGCAGGCTTCGACGCAGAGGTTACAGAACATGCAGCGCGAGGTGTCGAAGATGAACGTCGTCAGCACCTTCTTCTTGTTCACCTTATCGCCGTCGCGGACTTCGCGGCGGATCGAGCCGACTTCGATGCAATCGACCGGGCAGACGACGGCGCACAGGTCGCAGGCGATGCACAGCGATGCGCCGTTCTCAGGGTCGAGATTCAGGCGCGGCGCGCCGCGAAAGCGTTCCGAAACGCGCGCCAGCTCCTTCGGGTACTGCTCGGTGTAGATCGCCTGCAAAGGGTTACCGCCATCGCGCGGCTCGTACAATGCCCGCGCGTTGTAGCGAAACGTCAGCGCCAATCCTTTGAACAGGTCAATCAGCAATAGCCGCCTGATGATCTGCCCCAACGTTCGTCTCTTTGCTGGTGTCGTTGCTGCTGCCATAAGTCACCATGTCGAGGGAATCTTAAACCTGCGCTTGTTCGCTCTCCCGCGCGCCTTTCTGCAACTGTTTCTCCAGCCGCTCGCGGCGCAGGCGCATCTGTAGCTGCCGCTGCTCGGCGAGGTTAAAGTCGCGGGTGCGGCGGTTGATCGTCGCAAGCAGCGTCCAGGTGATGGGAATCGTCAGCACGAAGGCCGTGGCGATGAAATAGGCGATGCCTTTGCCGGTCGGCAAGAGGCGGCCCGCCTGCTCGCGCATCAACCCGAAGACGCCTTGCGGTTTGGGAAGCGCCAGCACAAACCAGATGCCGGTCAGCACGATGTTGGTCAGTCCCGCGGGAATCATCCACTTCCAGCCGAGCGCCATCAATTGATCGTAGCGATAGCGCGGCCACGTCCAGCGAAACCACATATAGGCATAGATCAGCACCAGTATCTTGCCGGCGAAGACGCCGACGCTGAACAAGACGCGCGCGCCTTGCTCGGTGAACGGATGCGTGACGGCCAGCGCGATGGCCGCCAGAATGAAGAGCGCCGCCGCCGCCATGCCGACCGTGCGCATGATCGAAGGCGGCTCGCCCATGACGCCGCGCCAGAAGATCAACAGCGCCAGCAGCGCCAGCAACACCGCGACGACGATGCTGAAGGCCACCGGCGTGATGCGGCTCTCCAGTCCGAACAGTGTCCAACCGCCGAGGAACAGGGTCACGGCGATGGCCGTGGTGACGATCACCGAAGTGTACTCGGCCATAAAGAAAAGCGCCCAGCGAAACCCTGAGTATTCGGTGTGGTAGCCGGCGACCAGCTCGGACTCGGCTTCGGGCAGATCGAAGGGCGCGCGGTTGGTTTCGCCCAGCGCGCTGACGATATAAACCACAAAGCCGACGGGCTGGAACAGCACGTACCAGATGCGGTCGGCCTGCTGCGCTTCGATGATGCCGTTGAGCGACAGCGTGCGCGCGAACATCAGCGCGCCGATGATCGATAGGCCCATGCCGATCTCGTAGCTCACCATCTGCGCCGACGAGCGCAGCGCGCCGAGCAGTGAGTACTTGGAATTCGACGACCAGCCGGCCAGCACCAGCCCCAGCACGCTGATGGACGAGACCGCCAGCACGAACAATAATCCGATGTTGATGTTGGCGATGGTCGCCCAGGTTGAACCCCACGGAATCACGGCCAGCACGACAAACGCCGCGACCACCGAGATGATGGGCGCGATGGTGAAGACGCTTTGATCGGCCTTGCTCGGGATCAGGTCTTCTTTGAGCAGCAGCTTCAAGCCATCGGCGAGCGGCTGCAACAATCCCCACGGGCCGACGCGCATCGGGCCGAGCCGCGCTTGCATGAAGGCCGACACTTTGCGCTCGACCCAGACCAGATAGGCGACGACCGTAAGCACGATGAACAGCACGATGAGGATTTGAATCAGCGGCCAGACGACATATTCCGACCAGAAGACGTTCGGCTGGCGCTCGCGGGTGATCGCCGTCCGCACCCACTCCGGCGCGGCAAACAGCAGGGTTGTGATGATGACGTTCATAATCTGCTTCAGTGACAAGTGACAAGTGACAAGTGACAAGAAAGAAGCCAAGCGGTTCATCTTGTCACTTGTCACTTGTCACTTGTCACTTTCATCTATCCACTTCGCCGAGCACGATGTCGAGCGTGCCGATGATGGCGACGACGTCGGCAATCAGGTGGCCGACGGCCATCTTCTTGAGCGATTGCAAATTGATGTATGACGCCGGGCGAACGCGCATGCGATATGGCTTGCCCGTGCCGTCGCTCACCAGATAGACGCCGAGCTCGCCTTTGGGCGCTTCGATGGTGTGATAGACATCGCCCACCGGCGGCTTGATGATCTTCGGCACCTTGGCCATCACCGGGCCTTCGGGCAGGCCGTCGAGCGCCTGCTCGATGATCAGCGCCGACTGCTTCATCTCTTCCAGGCGGACGAGGTAACGGTCATAGGTGTCGCCGTTCTCGCCGATGGGAATCTCGAAGTTAAAGTCGGAATAGGCCGCGTAAGGCGTTGCCTTGCGCACGTCGTAGCGCACGCCCGAGCCGCGCAGGCAGGGGCCGGTCAGGCTCAGGTCAATGGCGTCTTCCGACGAGATGATGCCGATGCCGACGGTGCGCTGCAACCAGATGCGATTGGCGTTTAGTAACGTTTCGTACTCTTCGATGCGCGACGGCAGAATCTTCAGGAAGTCGCGGACGCGCTGCTCGAATTCCGGGTAAGCGTCCCACCAGAAGCCGCCGATGCGGAACGCATGCGCGGTCAGGCGCGCGCCGATGAAATCTTCAAAGAGCTTCAGAATCTCTTCGCGCTCGCGGAAGCAGTAGAGCAAAACCGTCACCGCGCCGATGTCCATCGCGTGGGTGCCGAGCCAGAGCAGATGCGAGGCCAGGCGCTGCAATTCGGTGAGGATGACCCGCAGGTATTGAGCGCGCTTCGGCACCTCGACCTGCAAGAGCTTCTCGACCGCTTCGACGTAGAGCAGGTCGTTCGAGACCGCCGCGACGTAATCGAGCCGATCCCAGTAGGGTGTGATCATCGCGTAGGTGTCGTGCTCGGCGATCTTCTCGACGCCGCGGTGCAGAAAGCCGATGTCACAGTCGAGGTCGGTGACGGTCTCGCCGTCGAGCTTGAGGATGACGCGCAGGACGCCGTGGGTGCTCGGGTGCTGCGGCCCCATGTTGAGCACCATCTCTTCGGCGTCGAAAAGCGGCTCGTGTTCGTTGATGACTTCCTGGTCTTGCATATCAACCTGCCTGCGGCTGGCCATCGCCCGGGCTCAAGCGTGAGCGCTTAGCGGCGCTCGCGGTACTTCACATCGATCAAGCTGGTGTCGTAATCCACTTCGCGATAGTCGAGGTGTTTGTCCGTCCACTCGTTGTCGCGGTATTCAATCGGGTACTCTTTGCGCAACGGGTGGCCGGGCCAGTCCGGCGGCAGCAGGATGCGCCGCAAATCGGGGTGGCCGTCAAAGCGTATGCCGAACATGTCGTAGACTTCGCGCTCCATCCAGTTGGCGCCGCTCCAGAGCGGCGCGATGCTCGGACAGGATTGGCCATCGGCGAGCGACACCTTGAGGCGCAGCCGGCGGTTAGAGGCGACCGAGTAGAGGTTGACGACGACCTCGAACTCTTCGCCCTGGCGCTCAGGCCAGTGAACCGCCGTCAGGTCGTTGCACATATCGAAGCGTACGTCGCCCGAATCGCGCAGGAAGCGGCAGAGCGTCAGGTACGAATCTTTCTTGACGCGCAAAACCTGTTGGCCGAGCGTGGCGACGGCTTCGGTGATGGCGTCGCCGAACTGTTTCTTGATGCGGTCAACGAGCGGGTCGCCGGTGATCTCTGTGGTGATTGCAGGGCCTTTGCGCGGCGGCGGCGCGGGCTTCTGCCCGGCCGGCGGAGCCGCTTTCGCGCCAGCGCCCTCGGCGGCAGGGGCGCGCGGCGGC